>JBATFE010000016.1:0-26267 GCA_049664445.1 Gammaproteobacteria bacterium | reverse complement strand
GACCGACTATGATTTTACTCATTAATCGCTGTCCAGTTAAATTGGGACACGAAACTGTAGGAGCGCCGTCCCCGGCGCGAATTGCGGCGAGACGCCGCTCCTACAACAGACCACCCGCATGAATCGCGGCGAGACGCCGCTCCTACAACAGACCACCCGCATGAATCGCGACGAGACGTCGCTCCTGCAGCAGACCACGCGGATGGTTGACTGTTTCTAGCCAAGATCAGACAGCAACGCCAGCGGGTAGCGACACCCGGCAAGGTAATCCTCGATTGACCGCAGCACCATCGGGCTGCGCAGCCTGTCATGCCGATGCCTGATTTCATCCGGGGTTAGCCAAAGCGTGCGTTCAATACAGGCGTCCAGTTTACCGCACGGATCATGCCGCAGTCCCTTGCCAGAGAAGGTCGCCCGGATAAAGGTTTTCTCCTTCTCGGGATGACGCCATTGATAAATCCCGATGAGCGCTTCCGGTTCAAAATCCCAGGCAGTTTCCTCGCGTGTCTCACGAATGACGGCATCGATAAGTGTTTCACCATCTTCAAGGTGCCCGGCCGGCTGATTGTAAACAGACCTGCCTGAAATCAGTTCCTGTACCAGCAGAAAGCGGCCCTCGTTCTCGATGAGCGCCGCGACTGTCACATGTGGCTTCCATATCATTATATTTAAATACAATAAGTTATCTTGAATTATGGTACTGTGAATAATCCATGCAGCCATCGGGCAGGGTGATAGCGCTAATTATCGCACGCTCGCTAATTCACGCTCGCACAACTCTGTTTAATCCCATATACTTCGCAACTCGTTACGGACACTGAGGTTATAAAGCCTATCTCAGGCAAACTCTCATTGCATCATGCTAACGACACACCAACTACAAAATTTTTATGCGTTCTGGAGGAACAAAAAAATGACTGGCTTGCTAAGAAAAACCCTGTTTGCTGGATTAATGTTCGCCGTTTCAGCAGGTTATGCACTTGCTGATGACATACTGATGCCATTCGTTCTGGCAGGGACTTCATCTGATGACGTCAACACCGTTTCCACTGCAACAAAATCCAAATTAACGGCTGCCGGTTTTGAGATTGCCGGTGAATATTCACCTTACGATGGCGCACATATTATTGTCGTCACCAATGACGCACTGAAGGCGACTGCAGCCAAATCTGAATTTGGTGCTTATGGTGCTGCACAACGTGTTTCTATCACCAGGAACGGTGATGTAACCGAAATCGTCTACACCAACCCTGTCTACATGGCTGCGGCCTATCGGATGGCCTCTGACCTCGCAGATATCCGCGCACAGCTCGAAGGTGCACTCGGTGCAGAGAAGGATTTTGGATCAGAGAAAAATCTGACAGCCAAAGATCTGCGCAAGTATCACTACACCGTCATGATGGAATACTTTGACGACCCCAGTGAACTGGCGGAATATGATAGCCAGGCCGAAGCCCTGAAGGCCGTTAATGATTCACTGTCAGCCGGACTCGGCGCTACCGCAAAGGTCTACCAGATTGACATTCCGGGCAAGGAGGAATCGGTCATCGGTGTCGCTCTCAAGGGCAAGGACGCTGATGATTGCAGTGGCGACGAGTTCGTCATGAGTCGCATTGACAAGAGCTCACCGCGTCACACCGCCCACCTGCCGTATGAAATCGTCGTCTCTGACGGTACTGCTTATGCCTTGTTTGCACGTTTCCGCATCGCTATCAACTGGCCGCATCTGCCCATGGTTGCCAGTGAATCGGGTGGTACCTTCATGAGCATCATGTGTTCACCGGGTGCCATCGAAGAAGCGCTTATCCAGGCTTCCGGCGAGGAACCGTAGCCCTGGTAAAAACAGCCTGACAACGACCCGTCGGAGCAGTTGAAAGATCAAGGCCCCTGCAACAGCAGGGGCCTTTTTTTTGAATTTTGATTTTCATTTGTAGTCTGTAAGTAATCAATATCCAATGATAAAATGCCCTTATGGTACATTTAAGCAGAACTTGTTAGGCTAGAATTGTAAATATGGCAAACGAACAGGAACATAGAGGCGACGAGGGGCTTGCACTCAAGGAGGCGAAACCTGAACTCAAGGAACCCTCCCTGTACAAGGTGGTGCTCCTGAATGACGACTACACGCCGATGGAATTTGTCGTCACCCTGATTGAGAGGCTGTTTGGGCTGGATCGCGAAAAAGCGACACGCATCATGCTGCTGATACATACTCATGGTAAAGGTGTGTGCGGCATCTACACCTACGAAATTGCCGAGACCAAGGTTGCACAGGTGAACGAGTATTCACAGCGCCACCAGCATCCACTGTTATGCGAGATGGAAGAAGTCTAGTCTGCCCTTGAGGAATTGACATGCTTAGCAAAGAACTCGAATTTACCCTCAATCTCGCATTCAAGGAAGCGCGCGAAAAGAACCATGAATTCATGACGGTAGAGCATTTGCTCTATGCCTTACTGGGCAATCCCTCAGCAGTCGAGGTATTGCGCGCCTGTGGCGGGAACCTCGAACAACTGAAGCAGGATCTGGGAAAATTTCTCGAAGAAACCACACCGACGCTGGCTCCGGATGATGACCGCGAGACCCAGCCGACACTGGGCTTCCAGCGGGTGTTGCAACGCGCTGTGTTCCATGTGCAATCGTCCGACAAAACCGAGGTGACGGGCGCCAATGTACTGGTTGCCATCTTCAGCGAACAGGAGTCCCAGGCGGTTTACTTTCTCAACAAGCTGAATATCACCCGCCTTGATATCGTCAATTACATCTCTCACGGTATTTCGAAAATACACGAACAGAATGAGGAAAGTACCGAGGATGCAGCCGCAAGCGAGGCGGCCGATACTACAACCCGGCAACCGCTGGAAACCTTTGCAACCAACCTCAATGAGCAGGCCGCACTGGGCAGGATTGACCCCCTGATTGGCCGCCGTGCAGAGATACAGCGCACCATTCAGATACTCTGCCGCCGCCGCAAGAATAACCCGCTGTTTGTTGGCGAGGCCGGGGTGGGGAAAACCGCACTCGCCGAGGGTCTTGCCAAGATGATTGTCGACGGTGAGGTTCCCGAGGTCCTGCTTAACAGCATTATTTATTCACTGGATCTGGGTTCACTGGTTGCCGGGACCAAGTACCGGGGCGACTTCGAGAAGCGACTCAAGGCGGTACTCAACCAGCTCAAGAACGAGAAGGGCGCCATCCTGTTCATCGACGAAATTCACACCATGATCGGTGCCGGCGCCGCGTCCGGAGGCGTCATGGATGCTTCAAATTTGATGAAACCGATGCTCGCCTCGGGTGAATTGAAATGCATCGGCTCGACGACCTTCCAGGAATACCGCGGTATCTTTGAAAAAGACCATGCACTGACACGGCGTTTTCAGAAGGTCGACATCAATGAACCCAGCGTTGAAGAAACCATTGATATCCTGAAAGGCCTGAAGACCCGCTTTGAGGAACATCACAAGGTGAAGTATTCAGCACGTGCACTGCGCAGTGCCGCAGAACTGGCAGACCGGTATATCAATGACCGCCACCTGCCTGACAAGGCCGTCGACGTCATCGATGAGGCCGGTGCCGGACAACGCCTGCTGACGCCGTCAAAGCGCAAGAAAACCATCGGTGTCTCGGAGATCGAACGTGTGATCGCGCAAATGGCGCGGATACCGGCGAAGACCGTCTCCGCATCTGACAAGGAATCACTGCGAAACCTGGAACGCGATCTGAAAATGGTGGTCTATGGCCAGGACACCGCCATCGAAACGCTGTCAAGCGCTATCAAGATGTCACGCTCCGGTCTCGGCAGTGAAGCCAAACCGATTGGATCGTTCCTGTTCTCGGGACCCACCGGTGTCGGCAAGACAGAAGTCACGCGCCAGCTGGCAAGGATCATGGGTCTGGAACTGGTCCGCTTTGACATGTCCGAGTACATGGAGCGCCACACCGTATCGCGCCTCATCGGTGCACCACCCGGATATGTCGGCTACGACCAGGGCGGACTGCTCACGGAGGCCATTACCAGGAACCCGCATGTTGTGCTGTTGCTGGATGAGGTCGAAAAAGCGCACCCTGATGTCTTTAACCTGTTATTGCAGGTCATGGACCACGGTACCCTGACAGATAACAATGGACGCAAGGCCGATTTTCGCAACGTCGTGCTGGTGATGACAACCAATGCCGGTGCCCACGAAATGAGCCGTGCATCGATTGGCTTCACCCAGCAGGATCATTCCACCGATGCCATGGAAGCCATCAAGCGATTGTTTACACCGGAATTCAGAAACCGCCTGGACGCGGTCGTCCAGTTCGCACCGCTGGATCCGACCGTCATTACGAAAGTGGTGGACAAGTTTGTTTTCGAACTGGAAGCGCAGTTACAGGAACAAAACGTCACCATCGAGGTAGATGCAGATGCCCGTATCTGGCTGGCCGAGCATGGCTATGATCCAAAGATGGGCGCACGACCGATGGCACGCACCATCCAGCAGTACATCAAAAAACCCATTGCGGATGAACTTCTGTTCGGTGAACTTGCGCACGGTGGTCACCTGATTATTCACCTGGAAGGTGACAGGTTAGGTTTCGAAATCAAGGGGAAGGAGAAGGTTCACTAACAACGGGCTGTGACGCCTGACCCGATCTGAAGGCCTGTCAGCGTGCCCGGTAGGTGATGCGACCCTTGGTCAAATCATAAGGTGTCAATTCAACGGTCACTTTATCGCCACGCAATATCCTGATGTAGTGCTTGCGCATCTTGCCGGAAATATGTGCGGTCACGATGTGCCCGTTCTCGAGCTGGACCCTAAACATGGTATTCGGGAGTGTCTCGGTGACCGTCCCTTCCATTTCAATGTGTTCTTCCTTAGCCATAAAACCATTGTACCGTGTCACGTAAAGCGCGGCATTATACCTGAAAATGACCGCAGTGAACGCCTGACTATGGGGATAAAAACAGAATATCCTCGTCCAGCATCCAGTGCCGAACAGCGCCCGGCGTGTGACATTCCCGCTCCAGGATCGCGGTGAACACCCGGCGCGGGATCGCCACTGCGCCCAGACTGGCGAGATGATCGGTATGCACCTGGCAATCGATCAGCCTGAAACCCCAGCGAGCAAGTTGCCTCACCAGTGCCACGAAGGCCACTTTTGACGCGTCTGTCGCACGTGCAAACATGGATTCACCGAAGAAAATCCCTCCAATTGCCACGCCGTACAGCCCCCCGACGAGCTGCCCCTCATGCCAGCACTCTGCCGAGTGTGCGTAGCCCTCATGGTGGAATCTGACATAGGCTTCATGCATCTCGGGGGTTATCCACGTCCCTGACTGACCGGGTCGGGGCGAGGCACAGGCCGCGACAACCTCGTTGAAGGCAGTGTCCAGGGTGACCGTGTAGATGCCCTTTCTGATCACCCGGGCGAGACTGCGCGACACATGCAGTCGTTCGGGGTACAGCACCAGGCGCGGGTCGGGAGCCCACCATAATATTGGCTGGCCGGGCCCGTACCAGGGAAAGATACCCCGGCGATAGGCGTGCAGCAGCCACTCCGTGGAGAGCGCACCCCCAACGGCCAGCAAGCCGTCCGGGTCCTGCATGGCCCGCTCAACATCCGGAAACTCGATTACCGGATTCTGCGGATCCAGCCAGCGGGGCGAGGCTTGATGGTTATGTGTCATTCGAGTCCGTTTTCCGGTACGGCGAGGTGCCTAGCAGGTCATCGTGGTAATCGACCATCAGCTCATGCTCCTGCAGCAGGTAGCGCTCGATGGCCATACGAAACCGCTCATCCACAATCCAGTGAGCAGACCATGTGTAGGCAGGCAGGAAGCCCCGGCTGATCTTGTGTTCACCCTGTGCACCGGGCTCGAACAGTGCAAGCTTGTGTCGTATACAGTAATCGATACCCTGATAATAACAGGCCTCGAAATGCAGGCTGTTGAAGTCCTCCCGGCACCCCCAGTGCCGCCCGTACAGCGCATCATCACCACGCAACATGATGGCGCCGGCAACCGTTTCCCGCCCCAGACGGGCAAACACCAGCACGACCTGTTCACCCATGGTGTGACTGATCTCGAGAAAAAATCCGAGTGACAGGGTCGGCATGCCGGATTTTTTCTCGAAGGTCGAACAATAGAAGGCATGCATGATCTGCCATTGCCCGGCAGTGGCCTCATTGCCGTGCACAATGCATATCTCGATACCGGCCTCCTGAACATGCCGCCGTTCGCGACGGATCTTCTTGCGCTTGCGGGAACTCAGGCGCGACAGGAAATCATCAAATGAGCTGTAGTCATCATTGTGCCAGTGGAAATGACAACTGCTGCGGCGCAAAAAACCTGCCTCACACAACAGGGCGGTATCTGCCTCGCTGGTAAACAACCAGTGCAGTGAAGACGCCTGTAGTTCCGTGGTCAGCGACAGGGCCCTGTCAATCAGTGCCTGGCTGACCCGCGCCTTGTCACTGGCCGGATGCACCAGCAAGCGTGAACCGGTTACCGGCGTATAGGGGATGGATGAAACCAGTTTCGGATAATAATCCAGACCGGCACGGTGATAGGCATCTGCCCAGGCCCAGTCGAATACAAACTCGCCATAGGAATTGTTTTTCAGGTAGAGCGGGGTGATGCCAACCAGTGTGTCGTCAGTATCGTAGGCCACGATGTGGTGTGGCCACCAGCCATGGGCGTCACCGACACAGCCATTCGTTTCCAGCGCTGACAGGAATTCGTGGCGCAGGAATGGATGTCCGGTACCGGATACGCGGTTCCACTCGTCTAACGGTATATCCCTGACCTGGTTGACGACAGCGGTACGCATGGATATCCGCAGGCCGGACCTGTATGACTCAAGCCTGGCTGCCGATCGTCAGCCTATCCGACCGGCACGGTGCGCCAGACGGTCAAGGTAGGATTCTGCATCCAGCGCAGCCATGCAACCGGTTCCGGCAGACGTCACCGCCTGGCGGTAGACATGGTCGCTGACATCACCGGCGGCAAAGACACCCTCGACACTGGTCGCAGTCGCGTTGCCTTCAGTACCGCTGTTGACCTTGATATAGCCATTCTGCATCTCCAACTGGCCTTCAAAGATAGCGGTATTGGGCCGGTGCCCGATGGCAATAAAGACACCCTGCAGCGCGATATCTTTCGTCGTCCCGTCTTTTACGTTCTTGATGCGCATGCCCGTGACGCCACTGTCATCACCCAGCACTTCGTCAAGCACATGGTCCCACTCGATCGTTACCACACCGGCAGCTTCCTTTTCGAACAGCCGGTCACGAAGAATCTTTTCGGAACGCAACTCATCACGGCGATGCACCAGCGTCACGTGCGAGGCTATATTTGACAGGTAAAGCGCTTCTTCTACGGCGGTATTACCTCCGCCAATGACCGCCACCGGCTGTTGCTTGTAGAAAAAACCGTCACAGGTGGCGCAGGCGGATACCCCTTTGCCCTTGAAGGTTTCCTCGGAGGGCAGCCCCAGGTACATGGCAGAGGCCCCGGTGGCGATAATAAGGGCATCACAGGTATAGACACCTGAATCGCCTTCCAGCCGATACGGCTTTGTCTTCAGATCAGCGGTGTGGATATGGTCAAAGATCATTTCGGTATTGAAGCGTTCGGCATGCAGACGCATGTCTTCCATCAATTGCGGGCCTTGCGTGCCTTCAGCACCACCGGGCCAGTTCTCGACCTCTGTGGTGGTCATCAGCTGTCCGCCCTGCTCCAGTCCTGTAATCAATACCGGGTTCAGGTTTGCGCGGGCGGCATAAATGGCGGCGGTATAGCCGGCCGGGCCGGATCCCAGAATAAGAAGAGGGCAGTGCTTGATATCGCTCATGTATAATGACTCCGGTTGATTGCCTGGCCTGGGCAGATTGGCGAACGCGCCGAACAGCAGCCTGATGGATAAAAATGACAGCAACGTTGAATGTTACGGAACTTGGAGAGTAGCGTAAAGCGACCATGAATATCGGCATTCCCCGCGAGATAAAACCGCTTGAAGGTCGTGTTGCGCTTGGCCCGGAAGCCTGCGGCGACCTGGTTCATGCCGGGCATCGTGTAACCGTGGAACATAATGCCGGAAGCCTTTCAGGGTATCTGGATGACCATTATGTAGCCGTCGGCGCCACCATCGCCACCGATGCGAAAACAGTCTATGAGCAGTCGGAACTGCTCGTTAAGGTCAAGGAACCGGTTGCTGCCGAGCTGGCGCTGTTACGCAAAAAGCATCTGTTGTTCTGTTTCTTGCACCTCGCGGCCTACCCGGAACTCACACGCCGCTTGCAGGACATCGGGCTGACAGCGGTCGGATTTGAAACCGTTGAAACCGATAACGGAGCCTTGCCGCTACTGGCACCGATGAGTGATATTGCCGGTCGACTGGCGACACAGATTGGCAGCAACCTGCTGCAGCGGCCGCAGGGTGGCAAGGGCCTGCTGCTGGGCGGTTTACCCGGTGCTGAACGCGGTCGTGTGGTGGTTATCGGGGCCGGGAATGCCGGTGGCAATGCCGCAGCGATGGCTGCCGCCATGGGCGCGGAAGTCGTGGTATTTGACTTGAGCCGTGAACGACTGGCCACGATGCGTCAGCTTGGCAATAATGTTACCGGGCTGTATCCGTACAAGGATGCCATCAAACGGGAAGTGGCCACAGCGGATCTGCTGATTGGCGCGGTCCTGAATACCGGCCAGCGGACACCGCACATCGTTTCACGCGAGACGGTGCGTTCCATGCAACCGGGCAGCGTCATTGTGGATGTCTCTGTTGACCAGGGAGGCTGTATTGAAACCACGCATGCAACGACCTACGAGAACCCGACCTACACTGATGAAGGCGTGTTGCATTTCGGCGTCACCAATATGCCCGGCGCTGTACCACGCAGTGCCTCACAGGCCCTGTCTGCGGTATTATTGCCCTATGTGCATGCCATGCTGCACACGGATTGGAAGAACAGCAGCCCGGCGCTCCGCCGCGGTATCAACGTGGCTGCCGGGGAGGTCCTGCACCCCGCACTGAAAGAATCACTTGCGTGAATCAATAAATCGAATAGAATCTTGCGATTGGCGTAACAATCTATGAAAGAGGATGATTTTGGCACAAGCACGGCGTAAATCGACAAAACCGGCAAAACTCACACACCAGGTATCGCGCGGTCTACGCGAAGGTGCCATGCTCATTCTGGGTGCCATTGCCATTTTTCTTCTGGTCTCCCTGGCCACCTATCATCCGGCTGATCCCGGTTGGTCCAACAGTGGCGCCTACACGCAAATACATAACGCAGGCGGACTTATCGGGGCCTGGTTGGCAGATGTGCTGCTGTATTTACTCGGCTACCTTTCCTACCTGTTCCCCGTCATGGTTGGCTACAGCGGCTGGCTGGTCTACCGCGGCGAAACATCGGATGGCAGTGTTGACCTGCATGTGCTGGCGGTACGCTGGTCCGGCTTCCTCCTGACTGTCGGCGCCGGCTGCGGGCTGGCCACGCTGGAGTCCGGGTCAAGCAACGCGAGCTTGCCTGCCGGTTCCGGCGGGGTGCTCGGCAACGTCATCGGTAACGGCCTCGTCGATGTCGTCAGCCCGGTCGGTGCGATGCTGTTTCTGCTGGCGCTGTTTCTTACCGGGATCACCCTGTTTACGGGGCTTTCATGGCTGGTGGTCATGGATTTCATTGGTAAGAACACCCTCATCTGTACCGATCATCTGTACGCACTGGCCAGCGAGATACCAGAGCGGATGGCCGCACGCCGTGCCCGCAATGAACGCGTCGAGGTCATCAAGGCCAGCCAGGAGAAAGCGGCGAAACGCAAGCCGGTGCGCATTGAACCGGTGATTACAAAACCCAAAGCCAGCGAACGCAAGGAGCGCGAACGACAGGTTCCACTGTTTGATCCACCGGCCAATTCAGCGTTACCGCCACTCTCGTTGCTCGATGAACCCCGGCCGGAAGAGGAGGGCTATTCCAACACGGCACTGGAAGCCATGTCCCGGCTGGTGGAAATGAAATTACTGGACTTCAATATCGAGGTTGAAGTCGTTGCCGTCAATCCAGGCCCGGTGATTACCCGTTTTGAACTGGATCTGGGCCCGGGCGTCAAGGTTAGCCAGGTCAGCAATCTTGCCAAGGATATTGCGCGTGCTTTGTCCGCCATCAGTGTTCGTGTCGTCGAGGTTATACCCGGCAAGTCAGTGATCGGCCTGGAGATTCCGAATGAACACCGTTCGATTATCAGCCTTGGCGAGATTCTCAATACCCATGAATACGACGAGTCCACTTCTCCGTTGACAATGGCGCTGGGCAAGGACATCAGCGGCCTGCCAGTCGTCGTTGACCTTGCCCGCATGCCGCACCTGCTGGTCGCCGGCACCACCGGCTCGGGTAAATCGGTTGGCATCAACGCCATGATCCTGAGCCTGCTCTACAAGTCGTTGCCGAAGGATGTGCGCCTCATCATGATTGATCCCAAGATGCTGGAACTGTCGGTGTATGAAGGCATTCCACACCTGCTGACACCGGTAGTGACCGATATGAACGAGGCTGCCAATGCCCTGCGCTGGTGTGTCGGCGAGATGGAACGTCGCTACAAACTGATGGCGGCACTGGGTGTACGCAACATCGGCAACTACAACCGCAAGGTAAGGGAGGCCGAGGAGGCGGGCGAGCCGATTCCGGACCCGCTGTTCAATCCTGAAGAGGCACTGGAAGGCACCGAGCACCCGGCATTGCAGCGGTTGCCGTTTATCGTCATCGTGATCGACGAACTCGCCGACATGATGATGGTCGTCGGCAAAAAGGTCGAGGAACTGATTGCACGACTGGCGCAAAAGGCACGTGCCTCCGGCGTCCACCTGATACTGGCGACGCAGCGACCCTCTGTTGATGTCATCACCGGACTGATCAAGGCCAACATCCCGACGCGTATTGCCTTCCAGGTCTCCTCGAAGATTGACTCACGCACCATTCTCGACCAGATGGGCGCAGATCAGCTGCTCGGTCATGGCGATATGCTCTACATGGCACCCGGCACCAGTGTGGCGGTGCGGGTACACGGTGCCTTTGTCTCGGACTCGGAAGTACACCGGGTGGCCGCGCATCTCAAGGGCAAGTCAGAACCCGAGTACATGGCGGAGATCCTTGAAGGGTCGTCAGAACCCGTACCCGGCCTCTCGGCCGCCAATGGCGGGGGTAGCAGCGGCGGCGATGACACCGAATCCGATCCACTCTACGACCAGGCCGTCGCCGTGGTGACACAAACACGCCGGGCATCGATTTCCGGGGTACAGCGACGACTGAAGATCGGCTATAACCGTGCCGCACGCATGATCGAGTGCATGGAAGAAACCGGCATTGTTTCGCCAATGGAGAGCAACGGCAATCGCGTGGTACTGGCGCCACCGCCACCCGACGCATGAGCATTTCAGGACGTTTGCGACTACTCGGCCTGTTGCTGCTGGTCCCGGCGGCTGGCGATGCCGCGCAGTCATCCGCCTATTTCACCGGCTTCTTTAACGGACTGCTGACCATGCAGGCCGACTTCGACCAGCAGGTGCTTGACGGCAACCGGCAATTGCTGCAGTCGTCACAGGGCCATATGTGGATAATGCGGCCGGGACGCTTCCGCTGGGACTATGAAACGCCCTACAAGCAGCAACTGGTGGCTGATGGCGAACACCTCTGGTCCTATGACGAGGAACTCGAACAGGTCACGGTGCAACCGGCCACCGAGGTACTGACCTCGACACCGGCCATGTTGCTCAGTGGCGATCAGCCACTGGAACTGCTCTTCAACATCGAGGAAACATCCACCGAGGCGGGTGAACAGCGCGTCACACTTACTCCGAAATCCGATGACAGCAATGTCACGCGGCTGCAGGTATATTTTTCCGGAAACCTGCTGACGCGCATTGACGCCGAAGACAGCTTTGGCAACACCACGCAGTTCAGCTTCACCCGCCTGGAACGCAACCCTGAGCTTGACGAAAAGCTTTTCACGTTCACACCGCCCGCCGGGGCAGATGTCGTAGGAAACCGCGACTAGCAGACCGTCGCCAGGCCGGCACCATGACGTCTTCATCCGTCGCCTATCGCCCACTCGCTGATCGTATGCGACCGCGGTCACTGCATACCTATGTCGGTCAGTCACATATTCTCGGTGCCGGCAAACCGTTACGGCGTGCCATCGAGGAGGGCAACCTGCACTCCATGGTCCTGTGGGGGCCACCCGGTACCGGCAAGACCACCCTGGCGAGGATGCTGGCCGAACAGACCCGTGCCGAATTCATCACGCTGTCGGCGGTACTTGCCGGTGTCAAGGATATTCGCAATGCGGTGGCGGCAGCCCACCAGATTCGTGAAATGGAAGCGCGCCTGACGATTCTGTTTATCGACGAGGCACACCGCTTCAACAAGGCCCAGCAGGATGCCTTTCTGCCCTATGTCGAGGACGGCACGGTCATCTTTATTGGCGCCACCACCGAGAATCCATCCTTTGAACTGAACAGTGCGCTGCTATCGCGTGCCCGCACCTATGTCCTGAAGCGCCTCGAGCCAGCCGAGCTGCGCACCATCATCGACAGCGCCCTGCAGGATCGCGAATTCGGACTGGGTGAGCTTGCGCTGGAATTCGCTCCCGAGCTGCGTGACCGACTGGCCCTGGCAGCCGACGGTGACGCCCGGCGTGTCCTCAATCTGCTTGAGATCGCTTCTGACCTGGCAGCACAGGTAGATGGTCAATACACAATCCCTGAAGCCGTGCTCAACGAAGTCATCGCCGGTGGCAGTCGCCGTTTCGACAAGGGTGGCGATGACTTCTACGACCAGATCTCCGCGCTGCACAAGAGTGTCCGCGGCTCCGCACCGGATGCCGCCCTCTACTGGCTGGTACGCATGCTCGACGGTGGTTGTGATCCACTCTACGTGGCACGACGCATCGTGCGCATGGCCTCGGAAGATATTGGCAACGCCGACCCGCGGGCACTGACACTGTCCCTGAATGCCTGGGATGTACAGGAACGCCTCGGCAGCCCGGAGGGCGAACTGGCCCTTGCCCAGGCCGTTATCTACATGGCCTGTGCCGCCAAGAGTAACGCCGTCTACAAGGCGTACAATGCCGCGCGTGCCGGGATCGGGAAAACCGGCTCGCTGGAAGTCCCGGTGCAGCTGCGCAATGCACCCACCAAACTCATGAAAGAGCTGGGTTATGGCAAGGCCTACCGCTACGCACACGACGAACCTGAAGGCTATGCCGCCGGTGAAAATTATTTTCCGGATGGCATGGCGGATCCAGGCTACTACCAGCCCGTTCCCCGGGGCCTTGAAATCAGGATTGCCGAGAAGCTGGCTCATCTGCGGGAACTGGATAAAAAACACAACCAGGGCAAATCGTAGGAGTGGCGTCCCCGCCGCGATTGATTTTTGTTTTGCCCCGAATCGTGGCGGGGACGCCGTAATCCGATGCGCCTGTGGGTGCGCTCTGCGTAGCCGGCGTGTACCATTAGCGCCCATGGAAAACGGGCTGACAACATGACCCAGATCGTCGCCATCGCCGCGGGCGGTGCCCTGGGCGCACTGTTGCGTTACTGGACATCGACGGCGATGCATAGCCGCTTTGGTACTGCATTTCCCTATGGCACACTGACCGTCAACATTCTCGGCAGCCTGCTGATGGGTTTCCTGTACATCTGGCTCACCGAGCGCCTGGCGAGCGGTCCGGCAACGCGCGCATTCCTGATGGTTGGACTACTGGGTGCATTTACCACCTTTTCCACCTTTTCGATGGAAACACTGAATCTTGTAGAATCCGGACATCCCGGCAAGGCGCTGGCAAACGTGGTCATCAGTGTGACCGTCTGTTTTGCCGCCGTCAGTGCGGGCGTGTTTGCAGCGAGGCAATTATGAAGACACTTGACGTCATGTTCGTACGCATCTACCTGACAGAAGGCGAGGGCACCATGGAAAGCCTGCTCATGCGCCTGCATGATGAGGAAAAGGTTCATGGCGTGACCGTGTTTCGCGGCATCAGCGGCTTTGGAAGCTCCGGTAAAATGCATTCTTCGTCGCTGCTCGACCTGTCACTGGATCTGCCACTGGTCATCGAATTCTTCGATGTCCCGCAAAAGGTCAACGACATCCTCGAACACATCCGCAACGATGTGGAGCCCGGCCACATTGTCAGCTGGCCGGCGACACTCGTGCTGTAAGCAGGACAGACCATGCTCACCAGCCTGTGTCCAACCGATTTTACGCAATACCAGTAGCCAAAGGATCAACATGCTCGACCCCAGACTCTTGCGCAGTGAACTTGAAACCGTCAGACAACAACTTGCCCGGCGTGGCTTCACACTCGACACCGATACCCTGCAGGCACTGGAAAACCGCCGCAAGTCCATCCAGGTGGAGACTCAGGCACTGCAAGCCGAACGCAACAGCCGTTCCAAAGACATTGGCAAGGCAAAGGCAGCCGGTGAAGATATCGCACCCCTGCTGCAAGCGGTAGCAGGACTGGGTGAACAGCTCAAGGCAAAGGAACTGGAGCTGTCGCAGCTGCAGGATGAATTGCATGACATCCTCATGGGCATACCCAATCTCCCGCATGCCTCTGTACCGGACGGCAAGGGTGAGGAGGACAACCCGGTACTCAGACTGTGGGGCGAACCCCGGGTGTTTGATTTTGAACCCAGCGACCATGTGGACCTCGGAGAGCGACTCGGCCAGCTGGACTTTGAGGCCGCCACCCGGCTCACCGGTTCACGTTTCAGTGTCATTCAGGGTCCGCTGGCACGACTACAGCGTGCCCTCATCCAGTTCATGCTGGATTTGCATACCCGCGAACACGGCTACACTGAAGTCTACGTACCCTACCTGGTCAATGCGGACAGCCTGCGTGGCACCGGACAGTTACCAAAATTCGAGGAAGATTTGTTCAAGACGACTGGAGAGGCTGTCTACTACCTGATACCGACAGCCGAGGTTCCGGTGACCAATCTTGTCCGCGATTCCATTGTTGAAGCGGAACTCATGCCGTTGCGCTATACCGCCCACACACCCTGCTTTCGCTCGGAAGCCGGCTCCTATGGCAAGGACACCCGCGGCATGATTCGCCAGCACCAGTTCGAAAAGGTGGAGATGGTGCAACTGGTGCAGCCGCACGCATCCTACGCGGCACTGGAAGAACTCACCGGGCATGCAGAGTCGGTCCTGCAGAAACTCGAACTGCCTTACCGGGTCGTGACCCTGTGTACTGGCGACATCGGTTTTTCCGCCGCCAAGACCTATGACCTGGAGGTATGGCTGCCAGGACAGCAGAAATACCGCGAGATTTCCTCCTGCAGCAACTTCGAGGCGTTTCAGGCGCGGCGCATGCAGGCGCGCTGGCGTAACCCGGAGACCGGCAAGCCGGAACTGTTGCATACCGTCAATGGATCAGGTCTTGCAGTCGGTCGCACACTGGTCGCCATCATGGAAAATTACCAGCAGGCCGACGGCACGATTCGGGTGCCGTATGCACTGCAAGCCTACATGGGCGGCATTGACAGCATCTGCTAGCGCGTCAGACCGCTGCAGGACGACAGTGAATCCGGAGCGCTGTGGACTTCGCTCAGTGGCTGCTGGCTTGCGAACCGCAGACAGGATTCAGTGTCACACCGGTGATTCAATTTGCGGCATAATGTCACTGCACCTCTGGAGTTAATCCGTGCAATTCGTGTGTACTGTTAAGGAGCGATAAAAAATGATGCAAAACAAATCCCGTTTTCTGACGAGCAGAATGGCTATTGTACTGATCGGTCTGTGTGCGCTGACCAGCGCCTATGCCGTATCGGTTGATCCGCAAGAGGCTGACGACCAGGACCTTGAAGAAAACGGTAGCGCCTGGGATGCCGCCGGAGACAGCAGCGCCGAGGCATGGGAAAAGACCAAGGCAGCGTCAAGTGACGTGTGGCAAGCCACCAAGGAAACAAGTGCACACGCATGGGAGGCGACCAAGGAATTTTCCAGCGACGCCTGGGAGACCACGAGGGAGTTTTCCGTTGACGCGTGGGATTCGACCACGAAATGGCTACACGGGACTGATGAGGACGCAACCGGGGAAACCGATACTGATGAGTCGGCACCCGCAGAGAAGGACGATGCTGCAGGCGATTCGTTATCGCTGTAACAATGACTAGAAGCGGCGCACCACTCCATTTCCCGGCCGTTTGCTGAAGTTCAGCAGCAACCCTGAGGCATCCTGCAGCATCAGTTCGGTCTGGTTTCTGATGAAGGTATACTGGGTTACAGTACCGGTTTGCTGGCTGAACAGGTTGACAATGTTGTTTTTAATTCTGATCACACCGGTAATGCTGTATTTGCCATGCACCAGTCGAAAGCGGTCACCCCTGATCTCGAGAATTTCACCTGACTGACCAAACCAGCGACCCTCCAGTAAAGAGACTGGCACAGATGGCATGGCAGCAGGCGGTCCACCATAACCGGCACTGGAAAAAGGGCGGCTGCCATAGGGCGAGTAATCCGATGCAAACGGATTGGCCCAGCTGTTCGGGTTCATCGAGTTTGACCACGGGGACATGCCCATGCCTGACCAGGGACTCATCCCGGAAAAATTACTGACACCGGAAACAGGATTCATGCCATACAGTCCGCTCATCGCCGGCCAGCCACCCGCGCCGACAGCAAATGGATTGACGGATCCGAAATCAGAATTATTTGTGTTACCGAGCATGGCATCGGACATGACATTCATCATGACCAGCATCATGCGGAACATCACAGCAAACATATCCTCCGTGGCTACCGCCGATGAGGGCAATGGCAGCGAAAGGGCAGCAACCAGAATCACAATGGCGCGTTTTTTCTTCATGCTGAACACGGTTTAATCAACAAACACCTTTCATTAGATTATAGTAAATTACTCAAATCATTATGGAGCTATTTGATTGTGATACTATATGTGGGGTTATAACATAAAAATCAATACTATATATGGAAACATTACCGGGTAGTAGACAAACTCTGGTTTGCACGATCAGCAGACCAAAAACATCCCCTTTGTGGCATCACGGTATATCGTCACTGCGCCGGCCATCCAAAAGACAAGCGTGCGTGCTAGACTTGTGGGCTTGACCTATTTCACTGAATCACATGAAAAATTTCACAGAATTACTCGACGAACGCATCCTCTTCCTCGATGGCGCCATGGGCACCATGATCCAGCGCTACAAGCTGGAAGAGGCCGATTATCGGGGGGAGCGCTTTGCGGACTGGCCATCGGACCTGAAGGGCAATAACGACCTGTTAAGCCTCACCCAGCCCGGGATTATCCGCGATATTCACACGCAGTACCTGGAAGCCGGTGCGGACATCATAGAAACCAACACCTTCAATGCCACCCGCATTGCCATGTCGGACTACGGCATGGAAGACCTCAGCTACGAGATCAATGTTGCCTCGACAAGGCTGGCGCGCGAGGCGGCTGATGCGATGACTGCACAGACACCGGAGAAGCCGCGATTTGTCGCCGGCGTCCTGGGACCGACCAATCGCACGGCGTCGATATCACCGGACGTGAATGATCCTGCGTTCCGGAATACCAGCTTTGACGGACTGGTCGAGGCCTACACGGAATCCACGCGCGCACTGCTTGAAGGCGGCGCCGATATCATCCTCATCGAGACGATCTTCGATACGCTGAATGCCAAGGCCGCGGTCTTTGCCGTTGACCAGTTGTTCGAGAATACCGGCACACGCCTGCCCATCATGATTTCCGGCACCATTACCGATGCGTCCGGGCGCACCCTCACGGGACAGGTCACTGAGGCCTTCCTGAACTCGCTGCGGCATGCACGGCCGGTCTCGATCGGGCTCAACTGCGCCCTGGGTGCCGAGCAGTTGCGCCAGTACGTCGAAGAGTTGTCACACCTCGCCGACATGCGCATTTCCGCGCACCCGAATGCCGGCCTGCCCAACGAGTTTGGCGAATACGATGAAACACCGGAGCAAATCGCCGCCGAACTGGGTGACTGGGCCGCCAACGGTTTCCTGAATATCGTCGGTGGCTGTTGCGGCACCACGCCGGACCACATCCGGGCCATTGTCGCCGCCGTCAGTCCGCATCCTCCCAGGGCCGTCCCCGAGATTGAAACACAATGCCGGCTGTCCGGCCTTGAAGCCTTCAATATTGGCACGGACTCGCTGTTCGTCAACGTCGGCGAACGCACCAATGTCACCGGCTCGGCACGCTTTAAACACCTCATCATGGAAGGCGATTACGAGACCGCACTGGATATCGCGCGCCAGCAGGTCGAAAACGGTGCCCAGATCATCGATATCAACATGGACGAGGGCATGCTCGAATCCCGTGAGGCCATGGTGCGCTTCCTGAACCTGATTTCGGCCGAGCCGGACATCTCGCGCGTCCCTATCATGATTGACTCCTCCAAGTGGGACATCATCGAGGCAGGGCTGAAGTGCATCCAGGGCAAGGGCATCGTGAATTCCATCAGCCTCAAGGAAGGTGAGGAAGAATTCATCAGGCATGCGAAACTGGTACGGCGCTATGGCGCCGCAACCATTGTCATGGCCTTTGACGAACAGGGCCAGGCGGATACCCGTGAGCGCAAGTTCGGAATATGTGCACGTGCCTACAGGATCCTGACCGAGCAGGCCGGTTTCCCGCCCGAAGACATCATCTTTGATCCGAATATCTTTGCCATTGCCACCGGCATCGAGGAACACAACAACTACGGGCTTGACTTCATTGAGGCCACCCGTGACATCAAGGAGAACCTGCCACACGCCCTGGTATCCGGTGGCGTCTCCAATGTGTCGTTCTCTTTCCGCGGCAATAATCCGGTCCGTGAGGCCATACATGCCGTATTTCTGTATCACGCCATCAAAAACGGCATGGACATGGGTATTGTCAACGCCGGGCAGCTGGCCATCTATGAAGACATCCCGGAGGTACTGCGCGAACGGGTAGAAGACGTTGTCCTGAACCGGCGCGACGACGCCA
This sequence comes from Gammaproteobacteria bacterium, assembly GCA_049664445.1. Classification (GTDB taxonomy): domain Bacteria; phylum Pseudomonadota; class Gammaproteobacteria; order UBA9214; family UBA9214; genus UBA9214. Next base: position 7,264 of record JBATFE010000016.1, on the reverse strand, counting down.
CCGAACGCCTGCTGGACATTGCCAGGGATTATGCCGGTGATGGCAAGGTTGCAGAGAAAGAAAGCCCCGAGTGGCGCGAGTGGGATATCAACAAGCGCCTTGAGTACTCACTGGTCAAGGGTATTACCGACTACATCGAAGAGGATACGGAAGCCGCGCGGCAGGCTGCGGACATTCCGCTTCACGTGATTGAAGGCCCCCTGATGGACGGCATGAATGTCGTCGGTGACTTGTTCGGTTCCGGCAAAATGTTCCTGCCACAGGTCGTCAAGTCAGCGCGCGTCATGAAAAAGGCCGTCGCCTACCTGCTGCCTTTCATGGACGCGGGCAAGGACGGCCAGGCAAAAAAGAATGGCACCATCCTGATGGCCACGGTCAAGGGGGATGTGCACGACATCGGCAAGAACATTGTCGGCGTGGTACTGCAATGTAACAGTTACGAGGTGATCGACCTTGGTGTCATGGTGCCGGCCGAAACCATACTCAAGACTGCCCGCGAGAAGAATGCCGACATTATCGGGCTCTCGGGACTGATCACCCCTTCGCTTGATGAAATGGTACATATCGGCAAGGAAATGCAGCGCCAGGGTTTTGAATTACCGCTGATGATTGGCGGCGCAACCACGTCGCAGATTCATACCTCGGTAAAAATCGACCCGCACTACCACGGGGCTGTCGTCTATGTTGCCGATGCCTCCCGTGCCGTCGGCGTCGCCAGTACCTTGCTGAGCGAAGACCGGCGCACGGCCTATATCGCCGAGACCAAGGAACGCTACCGGCAATTGCGCGAACAGCGTGCCGGACAGCAAGAGGAACGAAAACTCGCCAGCCTGGACGAGGCACGCGCCAACAAGTTCCAGACCGACTGGAAAAACTATCGCCCTGCGAAGCCTGCGTTTCTGGGTACCAGGGTATTTGATGATTACCCGCTGGGCGAACTGATCACACACATTGACTGGAGCCCGTTCTTCAAGGCATGGGAACTGACCGGCAAGTATCCGGCCATCCTTGATGACGAGGTTGTCGGTACAGAAGCACGGCGCCTGTTTGATGATGCTCAGGCCATGCTTGAGCGGATCGTTAACGAACACTGGCTGCAGGCACGTGCCGTCATTGGCTTCTTTCCGGCCAACACCATCAACAACGATGATATCGAGCTGTACAGCGATGAAGGTCGCACCACGACGCAAACCGTATTTCATTTCCTGCGCCAGCAGATGAACCGTCGCAACCAGGCGCCGAACTATTGCCTTGCTGACTTCATCGCACCCAAAGACAGCGACACACAGGATTATATCGGCGCCTTTGCGGTCACCGCAGGTATCGGCATCGAGGCCAGGGTCGCCGCATTCGAAGCCGACCACGATGACTACAGCAGCATCTTGCTGAAAGCGCTGGCTGACCGGCTCGCCGAGGCGTTTGCCGAGCGCATGCATGAACGCGTGCGCAGGGAATTCTGGGGCTATGCACCGGCAGAAAACCTGTCCTGCGAAGAACTGGTAAAAGAAGAATATCGTGGCATACGGCCGGCCCCCGGTTATCCTGCCTGTCCCGACCATACCGAGAAGGGCCTGCTCTGGGAACTGATTGACCCGACCACCAATGCGGGCATGACGCTCACGGAGAGTTATGCCATGTTACCGACGGCCTCGGTCTCCGGTATGTATTTTTCACACCCGGAGGCGCGTTACTTCGGCGTCGGCAAACTGGGACGCGACCAGATTACCGATTACGCCAACCGCAAGGGCATGGCTGTTGAGGAAGTCGAGCGCTGGCTGGCGCCGGTACTGGGTTACAACACATGAAGCAGTTCTTATTCAATAAGATAAAAACGAATGCCAGGCCAAATCAAGCCGGTCATCAGGTTTTTTATTTATTTGCCACGAAATCCACGGAAGAACACGAAAATATTGCTTGTTAGGCTGTTATTTTTCCGTGGATTCCGTGGATTCCGTGGCAAAAGTATTTATATTCATCAGCCCGTCCCGCGTTACTCAATCTTGATATACGCAAATCCGCGATGCTGCAGTTCCGCCAGCTGCACCACCCCGGAAGGGACGGCTACCACGCCGGCGTACAGTTTGTCTTCTGGCAGCTTGATCTGGGCTCGCGTGATGTCACAGAGTTCCAGTTTGACACCCTGCACCGAGTTCAACGCACTGAGCCGGCCCTTGATGTTACTGCGACGTTCTTCCAGCGCATCATCGCTGGCAAATGGCGTGTCTGCGAGCTTGTCATCCGTCAGAAAACGGATGCCATGTGCCACGAAGACGACCCTGACATCATAGTCCACCAGTTCGTTCTGATAATAGGTAACCATATTATTGATACTGGTCAACATGGCGCTGAAGCGACGCGGGTCGGAAAAATCCGCATGATAGACCACCTTCACCACGTCATCAGCATCGTCCTCTGCCTCAGCTGCCGGTACGTCCTGGACAGGCAACAGGTAGGCTGCCAGCAGCAGCAAAACAAACACACTTCGCATCATTGAATTGATCATCTCGCTTTCCTCCCGGATAGCTGGCCCGGCTTTGCGGCCCCTGGTCCGGCATCAGTGCCACGTGATTGGAATGGCCGTATAAAACGCCCGGTTAAATGCCAGTATCCGTCTAACGGTAGCCATTCCGCAAGTTAACTGCGTACAATCCCAGTATGGACAATTTATCATTTAAATCCACATATGCCTGCGGTGATGACTGGCAGTCTGTTGCCGATCAGTGCCTGGAGAATCTCGGCACCGAAGCCAGCAGTGCCAATTTCGGCTTCCTCTATGTCACCGATGAACTGGCGCCGTATCTCAACAACCTGTTTGAGGCACTGCGCGCACAGACGGGAATCACCGACTGGATTGGCACGGTCGGCGCGGGTATCTGCCATACGGGACTTGAAATATATGACGAGCCCGCGGCAGCCATCATGCTGACCACGCTGCCGGAAGACAGCTACCGGCTGCTGCCGGCCGGCATGAAAGCCATGACGACCATGCTCACGGACAGCAAGAACTGGATTGCCGAACATGCGGTACATTTTGGTATCGTCCACGGTGATCCGCGCAACACACACATTGCACAGATCATTGACTCCCTTTCTGCTGAACTCGATCCCGGTTTTCTCGTCGGTGGCCTGACCTCCGCCAGTGACAGCCATTATCAGCAGCAAATAGCAGGGCAGATCTACGAGGATGGACTCTCGGGGGTGTTGCTGTCTGCCCGGATACCGGTGATCAGCGGCCTGACACAGGGATGCACCCCGCTGGCAAACAGGCATACCATCACCCGGGCCGAGGGCAACATACTGGCCGAGATCGATGGTCGACCGGCGCTGGACGTCTTCAAGGAGGATATTGGCGAGGTCCTGGCAAAAGACCTGAAACGCGTGTCGGGCTATATCTTTGCCGGTCTGCCGGTACCGGGTTCGGATACCGGTGACTACCTGGTACGCAACCTCATCGGCATCGATCCCGGTGAAAAACTGCTGGCGATCGGCGACAACCTCGAAGACGATGTTCCCATCATGTTCTGCCGTCGCGACGGGGACACGGCGCGGGAGGACATGTTGCGCATGCTCAGCGATCTGAAGAAACGCGCCCGTGGGGAAATCAAGGGCGGTGTTTACTATACCTGCCTTGGTCGCGGCAGAAACCAGTTCGGAAATGATTCGGAAGAGCTGAAAATGATTCGCGAGCAGCTCGGTGATTTCCCGCTGGTGGGTTTCTTTGCCAATGGTGAGATCTCACACAACCGCCTGTATGGCTATACGGGTGTGTTGACACTGTTTCTGTAAGGGGCATCTCCAGCCTCTGCCTGCAGGAGCGGCGTCCTCGCCGCGATTGTTTTTGTCATACTCTGAAATCGCGCCGGGGACGACGCTCCTGCATGGAGGCATCAAAAATGAATCGATTCACGTCTTCCAGTATTGCTCCGTCGTAATCTGACCCGGGTCCCGACGCCTGTTTTTCTTCAGGCCACGCGCCTCCAGTACGGCCGTGGTATCTCTGACCATCGCCGGATTACCGCAGATCATCACCTGGCTGTCACTGGCAGCGATGCTGATCCCCGCCCGCTGTTCAAGGCGCCCGTCCTCAATGGCGACGGGTACGCGTGCCTTGATCGCAAAACCGGTTTCCTCGCGGCTGACAAACGGGATGAATTGCAGTTGCCCGGGGTGTTGTTCACACAGGGCCCTGATCTCATCGCCGTAGGTCAACTCTTCAGCATTGCGCACGGCATGCACCAGCACAATCTTCCGGTAGCGTTGCCAGGCCTCGCTTGTCGATAATATCGACAGGAACGGACCAATGGCGGTGCCGGTCGCCAGCATCCACAGCTTGTCCGCATCGGGTATTTCGCCAAGAATAAAGAAGCCGGCGCTTCGGGGAGCCAGAAACAGCGCATCACCACGCTGCAGCCTGGTCAATGCATGTGTGAGCGGGCCGTCCCTGACAAGGACGAAATAGAATTCGTGCAGCGGGTTGTCCGGACCGTTTACGAACGAATACGGCCGCGCCACCATTTCGCCGTCCATTTCCAGTGCAACACGGGTGAACTGGCCGGCCGTGAACGGCGCGACATCCGCCTCAACCTGCAGCGAATAGAGTTTATCCGTCCACTGTTTGAGGTTGACAACCGTGCCCTCGACCCACTTGCTCACGGGGTGACCGCTGCGGTTTTCACAGGACAGGGGTTCATGCGTGTCATGACATCATTGGCCATAGTGATATTGCTTTCTGCTTTGACTGTTGTCGTATCATAACGTAAAACAGTGGCTGTAAATGCCTTGAAATCCGGGGCCGAAAACCCCATATAACCATGTTGGTAGCGAATCATTATGGAACAATTATCCACCTTTGAAATGATCATACTCGGCGCTGTTGCGCTCGGGGTGCTGTTTTGGGTCGGGCCCGGTATAAAGGGCATGCTGGAACAAAGCCGACAGGCGGAAAACAAGGACTGGGCAGGGGCATTACTACCCATACTTATCGTGGTTATTTTTGTAATTTTTCTGATCATGATGGTATGAAGCAATGCCTGCCGCACTGAGAATCACCGCGCTGAAGAAGACCTATGAGGGCGGGTATGTCGCGCTCAAGGGGATCGACCTTGATGTCAAACAGGGAGACTTCTTCGGACTGCTTGGCCCAAACGGGGCCGGCAAGACCACCATCATCGGCATCATCACCACGCTGGTCAACAAGAGCGGCGGCAAGGTCTCGATCTTCGGCCACGACCTTGATACCGACCCCGCCAGCGCCAAGGCCTGTCTCGGGCTGGTGCCACAGGAATTCAACTTCAATATGTTTGAACCGGTCATCGAGGTGGTTGCCAACCAGGCCGGCTACTATGGTATTGAACGCAAGGAAGCCTTCCAGCGTGCGGAAAAATACCTGAAACACCTCGACCTGTGGGACAAGCGACGCGTCATGGCAAGGACCCTGTCAGGCGGCATGAAGCGGCGCCTGATGATTGCCCGTGCGCTGGTCCATGAGCCGAGGCTGCTGATCCTCGATGAACCGACAGCGGGTGTGGACATCGAGATTCGCCGCTCAATGTGGCGCTTTCTGCGGGAAATCAACGCGGCGGGTACAACCATCATCCTGACAACACATTATCTGGAAGAAGCCGAAAGCCTGTGCCGCAACATCGCCATTATTGACGAGGGCGAACTGATAGAAAACACCACCACCAAAAAGTTACTGAATACCCTGCGCATGGAAACGTTCGTGCTGGATCTCGAGTCGCCGCTCGATCAATTGCCCGTGCTCGAGAACCAGAAGCTGGTGCAACTGGACGAGACCACGCTTGAAGCCGACATTTGCCGCGATGATTCGATCAATGCACTGTTTGCAGAACTCTCGAAGCGGGACATTAAAGTACTCAGCATGCGCAACAAGAGCAATCGCCTCGAAGAATTGTTCATGAACCTTGTTGAAAATGGCAACGGCAACAGGGCGACACCGTGACGCCACATGCGAAACTGGTTGCCCTGCGCACCATCGCCACCAGGGAAATTTTGCGCTTCTCTCGTATCTGGATACAGACTATTCTGCCACCCGTGATTACAACGGCCCTGTATTTCATCATATTCGGCAATCTCATCGGCCCGCGTATCGGCCGCATGGACGGCTTCGACTACATGGAATTCATAATCCCCGGGCTCATCATGATGGCAGTAATCACCAACTCCTACGCCAACGTGGTGTCTTCTTTCTACGGCTCAAAATTCCAGCGTCACATCGAAGAGATGCTCATTTCGCCGACACCGAACTACATTATCCTGATCGGTTATGTTCTTGGCGGTGTGACACGCGGTCTGGCAGTGGGCATCGCGGTGACCCTGGTATCACTGGTATTTCACCCCTTGAACATTCACAGCCTGTGGGTCATGTTCTCCATGATCCTGCTGACTGCGATCCTGTTCTCGCTGGCCGGACTGATCAATGGCGTTTATGCAAAGAGCTTTGACGACATCTCCATCATCCCGACCTTTGTGCTGACACCACTGACATACCTTGGCGGGATATTCTATTCAATCAGCATGCTCCCGGAATTCTGGCAAGGCATGTCACTGGCCAACCCGATCCTTTACATGGTGAATGCGTTCCGTTACGGATTTCTCGGTGTCTCGGATATCAGGCTGGGAACATCCTATGCCATCAGCATCGGCTTTATTGTGGTGCTGTACGTGTTCAGCCTGTATCTGCTCAGGAAAGGACACGGTATCCGCACCTGAAGTCGGCTAGTCTATCTCAAGGCGGCCGTCACGAATGGACAGTTTCAGATCGCCATTGAGAAAGGCCAGCAGCTGTTCACCGACAAATTTTCTGCGCCAGCCCTGCACCACAGCGGCATCCTGATCGCCAAGCACGAGTTTTTCCAGCTGTTTACGCGTCGCCAGTACGGCCGGGTTCAGGTCGTTCTGCTCGCCACTGAGACGCACCAGTGCCATCATGACATCCACCAGGGCATTCTGTTCGGGGGATAATTTCGTGTGCTTGCCTTTATCGGGAAAGGGGACGGGTGTTTTGCCCGTTGCCTCCCTGACCAGCTCGACAATCCTGTTACCCGAGTTTCTGACCAGGCCTTCACTCAAGCCACGAATTTTTCCCAGGGCATCCAGTGAAGTCGGCCGATGCCTTGAGATATCGATCAGGGCATCATCGCGCAATATCCAGCCTTTTGGCCGGTTCTTCTGCTGCGCCAGCTGCTCACGCCAGCCGGCGAGGGCCTGCATGACGGACAAGCTGTCCCCCCTGAGCCGGTTA
>JBATFE010000015.1:0-4914 GCA_049664445.1 Gammaproteobacteria bacterium | reverse complement strand
GCCTGGCGCTGATCAAGCGCAACAAGGCATGGCTGGCAGCGGGCCTGTTTGCAGCGGCGATCACACTGGCAAGCATCGGTGTGTTGTACCTGCCCGTTGCACTTGCCGTGGTGGTGACGGCCTACATCCTGCTGAACATCCTGCCGGCCAGACAGGTATACGAGTCAATCGAATGGCCGGTGATTGTATTGCTGGGGTCCATGATTCCCCTTGGGGTTGCACTGGAGGCCAGTGGTGGTACCGCCCTGATTGCCGATGCCATTATCGGTCTTGCTGCGGGTTACTCCCCGGTCGTGGTGCTGACTTTGCTGATGGTCGTGACCATGACGCTCTCCGATGTAATGAACAATACCGCCACCGCGGTGATTGCCGCCCCGATTGCACTGGATATCGCCAACCGCCTGCAGGTGAGTCCGGATCCTTTTCTGATGGCGGTGGCGGTGGCTGCATCCTGTGCCTTTCTGACGCCCATTGGTCACAAGAACAACACCCTGATCATGGGACCCGGCGGTTACCGCTTCGGCGATTACTGGCGCATGGGGCTGCCGCTGGAGGTATTGATTATCGTGGTGTCGATTCCGATGATTGTCTGGGTCTGGCCGTTTTGATCATCGCGCCCGTTATTCCTGCCGGGTTGCGGATCAGGCGACCTCGATGGCGAATTGCTGCCCGAGTTCATTGTGCAGCTGCAAGCGTGCCGCCGGTGACTCGCTGGTGTACAACAGGTGTCCGGTATCCTGACCAACACTTTCACGCTGGGTAATCCGGTCGCCCGGCCTGGTTTTGAGGTGAAATTCGCATACTGCAGGATGGGCCTGCAGCAGGGCTTCACCCCTGACGGCGGTAACGGTTCCGGCACCCGGGTGCAGGACCTCGACAGCGGCATAGGCCACCGGGCCATCCGGGAAGTCAAACGCTTCATCCAGTTCCATGGCGACGAATGCCTCCCAGGGATTGAAGTCATAGGCGTGGCGGATGGCATTCATGATGTAGCCGCCGGGCGGGCGCAGTGCAATTTCCCCGAACAGCAGCCCCTTGTTAGTCAGGTAGACCTCGAGGTGGGTGATTCCCCACCTGATCTTCAATGCCTCGATGACGTTGCGGTTGAGTGCCTGGATGGCTGTGGTCAGGGTCGCGTCGAATGCGGCAGGCACGAAGTTAACGCATCCCTTCTCGTGGTAGGCGGTGATATTCGTGAACTGGATACGGCCGTTGTTGATGAACGATTCAATGCTGGCCTCGGGTGCAGAGACGTATTTTTCCAGGATATTGCGGTTGGCGTGCTGCAGCACAAGCTCACTTTCCCGGTGGATAATCTGCAGTGTCCTTCCGCCCGATGCTTTCCTGCTTTTCCTGACGACGGGGGAACCCAGCGCCCTGAATACACCGGCGGCATCGAGTGCCGCGGACTCCGCCAGGAATTTCGTCATCGGCACACCGAATTCGCAGAGGTATTTCTTCATCGCCAGCTTGTCCCTGCAGCGCAGTGCCGTGGTGGTCTCGGAGTACCTTGCACCCAGCAGGCGTCGGGCGATGGCTGCCGGATAGATGGCCGCCTCGGTGCCGGCAATGACGTGCGTGCAGCGGCTATCGGCAAACGCATTGCGGATGGTCTGCCTGATCTTTTCAGGGCTATTCCACAGGGGGGCTGTGAGCCGTTGCCTGGCGTCCGGCCAGCCGCGGGACTGTTTTTCCTGCCAGATGGAGAAGGGGATGTGCCGCTTGCGCAACACGTCGACCAGACCCCGCCGGGGGCCAATGACCAGTACCTGGTAAGCGTTCAATGACTTGTTCCGCAGCGCCCCCTCTTGATTTGCGAAGCGTACCTCCAATCGTGGCGGAGTGACAGCAGATTGTGCGGCATTGTTGTCATCTACGGCGGGTCGGTGTCGTTTGATCCCGACCATAACGGCATTACGCCATGCCGGCGTAATTAAAAAAAGGGGCCGGTGACATAACGAGACTGTTCTCGTCTGTCACCGGCCCCTTCAATCACCGGCCTGGCGGTCCCTGCTGCTTCAGGTCCCGTATTTCAGTGCCTCGACGCTCATACACAAATCGACGCTGTTGTTCACCAGAGAGGTGAGCTTTTTCATACCGAAATCAGTGCGGTTAATGGTCGTGGTCGCCTTGACGAGAATCTTCTCTGCATCCTTGACCTTCTTACCATCAAGCGACGTCAGCGTTACATTGAAGACGACAGGCTTCGTAATACCGCGCAATGTCAGGTCACCCTTGAGCACAGCCGTATCTGCTCCCGTCCAGCGGAACCCGTTGCTGACAAACAGGACCTCGGGGTAGTGTTCCACGTCAAAGAAACTCTCGCCCTTGATCATGCTCTCAACGATGTTACCCTCGGTGTCGAGGCTGTTGGCCTTGATCAGGACGATGGTCTGACCGGTGCCACTCTTCCCCTGCTCGAGGGCCATGCCACCCTTGAAGTCCCTGAAGATGCCCTCGATGCGCGACAACTTGCTGTTTACGCAGAATCCCACCTGGGAGCTCTGCTGCTGAATACGGAACAGGTGGCCGTCATCTGCCGCCGACAACATGGTTGCCAGCAGAGATTCGTCGACCTTGCCATCCATGAAAGGTGAGCAGATATCGGCTTCCTCAGCCGGCGCCAGGCTGGCGACCGTCAGCAGCGTCACTGTCAGCACTATATGTTTGAAAAGTTTACTCATGCATCATCCCTCCATAGAGGATTTGAGAATCAGTATATCACCAATTAATAATATTGTAATGTATGACCTGTCAATGGGGCTGGAGTTCACATTTCTTTGAATTATTATAAAAACAGATAAATTAATATATACAGCAGGTTAGGACATTTTTATTGTGTTTTAATGATTCGGGTTACGCTGGCCCGAGGTCTGCCGGGATGGCAGAAAAAGGCGTCTATGGGGGGCAAACGGGGTGCAAGTGCTCGTTTCAGGCGTTCAGGGGAGGGTGGGTCCGAGGATGAATTCCACGGTTTCGAAGCCGTGGTCCTCGAGGACGGCGAGGATGTCGTCACTGCCACTGTCCGGATGCTGTTCCTCGAAGGCGGCAATCAGTCCGGTGACATGGCGGAAGGCCTCGTGTGACTCGAAGTCATCAGGTACACGGACCAGGCGGATGCCCTTGGCATTGCTGGCAGGCAGGATCATCAGTGTGTCAGACATGGTTGGCTCCATTCAGTGTTCGTATCGTGCCGGTGTCGGTTATTCTCCGCGACAGTATACGCAATTCAGACAGTTATTTGTTCCTGGATGAAAGCCCCGGGTAGAGCTACCCGCAGGACCCGGCTGGAAACATCACTCGTCGCCCGATTTCACGTATATACTAAAGTACACCTGTAAAACAATAAGACTTCAAACATGAAACGGACATACAGTTGCGCGCTTTTATTGCTCTCTCTGCTGGTTTGCGGTATCGCCGGTGCAGACACGGCAGCCGATGACAATAGCTGGTGGTGGGATGATGCCTGGTGGAGTGATGGCCAGCTCGAGGTGCCGGACAATTATCCCGTCGCGAGCGAGTGGACCAGTTACCAGAGCGGTGACGTCGAGGTGCCTGCGCTGCTTGCCCGTCCGGCAGGCGAGGGCAGCTACCCGGCCGTGCTGTTCGTGCATGGACGCCGCGGACTGGATGAATTGATACAAGGCCACGTACGTCGGGTTGCGGCACGTGGTTTCGTGGTGCTGGCGCCGGATATCTACAAGGCACACTTCATCGGCACGCATCCCATCGAGCACGATTATGCGCTGGAGAAAGACGTCGATGCGGCGGTCGACGTGCTACTGGCGCGTGATGACATCAGTTCGGACAAGGCCTGCCTGTACTCGCATACCCGCGGTGGCTATTACACCCTGAAGGTGGCGACCACCTTCAAGCGCCAGGAAAACGCGATTGCCTGTTACGTGTCCTACTATCCGCACCTGCAGGATCCGAATGCGCCCGAGCCGCTGCAGGTCTATGGCTATGCACCCGAGATCGAGCGACTCGGCCTGCCGACACTGGTGTTTATCGGTGACGAGGAACAGTACCAGCGGCGCCGCGTCATCGAGACCAGTATCGGGGTGATGCAGGACCAGGGCCGGGATGCGCGCTTCATCGTCTATCCCGGGGTGGGGCGCGGCTTTGATTTTCGTGCCGAGAACGTGCGCACCTTTGCCGACGACCTGGCCTCGAAAGATGCACTGCAACGGGCAGCGACCTTCATGCGCACGCACCTGGCAAAACCGGTCGAGAGTGCCGGTGCCGAGGCGGCATTGACGGGCGAGGCCCTCTACAACAGCGACAAGGCGCCGCAGTCGATGCTCTACGACCTGCCACGGGAGGTAGTGCCGGGGGTATGGTCCGCGATCGGGGCGACGGCGCCCGGCACCTATGCGAATTCAGGACACAACAACAACCTGTCGTTTGTCATCACCGATGCGGGTGTCGTGGTGGTCAATGCCGGTGACAATTATCTGCTGGCGAAGGCGCTGCATGACGAGATCAGGAAGATTACCGACCAGCCTGTGAAATACGTGGTGCTTGAGAATGGCCAGGGCCATGCCATGCTCGGTTCGAGCTATTGGCAGGAACAGGGTGTGCCGGTGATCGCGCATGTCGATGCGCTGCACGAGATCGAGGAGCAATCGTTTGCGTTGCTGGAGGGTATGCAGGCACGCGCGAAGGAGAAGGCCGCAGGGACCCGTGTTGTGATGCCGGATGAGACCTTTGAAGGATCGATGATCATCGAACTGGGTGGTGAACGCATCGAATTGCTGAACCTCGGACCGGCGCACAGTCCGGGCGATATTGTTGTCTGGCTGCCTGCCAGGAAAGTGGTGATCTCCGGTGACATGGCGTTTTACCAGCGCATGTTACCGTTGTTCGAGCATACCGATACAAGGGCCTGGATCGAGACCTGGAACAAGTTTGAAG
>JBATFE010000014.1:0-3377 GCA_049664445.1 Gammaproteobacteria bacterium | reverse complement strand
AGCGGTGGTTCCTTGGCAGTACCGCACACAAGGTGGTACAAGCCGCCACCAGCCCCGTATTGCTGGTTCCGGCAGGGATAGAAGAGGGACCGGATGGCAAGCTGACAGAGTTTGACAAGGTCATTGTCCCCCTGGATGGCTCGCCTCTGGCTGAACGAATCCTGCCCTATGCCATCGACCTGTGCAAAGCGCTGGACATGGAACTGATCGTCGTCAGGGCTTACAACCCCCAGTTCCCGGGTACCTCGATCCGCATGCACGAGGTTGAAGGGATTGTCCATGATTCAGCCGAAAACTACGTGGCAGAGAAAATCCAGGAGTTGAAAAACGCGGGGGTGAAAACGGTTTCCTACAAGGTATTGCGCGGAGTACCCGCCCGACAAATTACCGACTTTGCCCTGGCGACCCCCAGGAGCCTCACGGCGATGTGTACACATGGAAGGCATGGCGTCGGACGGTGGGTGCTGGGTAGTGTCACTGATGCGGTTATCCACAGCCTGGAAGAACCGCTTCTGGTGATCCGCATGCCCCATGAGAGCAACTGACAGACATTTGCAGTGATCGACGCGCTAAGATGATTGACAGGTGGTTTTCCGGGGATGCTAACACAAGACTAATATTAACCTGATATGATGCTAATGTTATTGCGTTAGCAATTGACCTGCTCCCCTTGAAGCAGTCACAGGTATCACAGCAATTCTAACTAACAATGATCATTTTTCATTACCTGGCATCCTACCCACCTGAGCAAATCAGATGACACAATCAGATAATGCACCAAAAGGTGAACTCATCAGGCTGGCACATTGCTGTCAGCGCGGTCGCGCAAGACTCGAGGTCGCCGGCCTGTACCGCACCCCGCGACTAAAAAAGCTGCTGGAACAGCGACTCGCTGAAATAACGGGAATTCAGAACGTTAATGCCAGCACACTCACTGGCCGGGTACTGATCATATTCAACCCCGCTATTAAACTTGATGATATCGCTCAGCACATCGAAATATTGCTGGCAGGCACTCCATCTCGTGGATTCAAGTCGAAGGTATCTACAGGAATACCCAACTTCAAGGTTGCGCGCACCCTGACTGGATTCTCCGCCCTACTCAGGGGACTGCCCTCGCTGCTGACGCCCGCCCCTGCCTACGCAACGGCTGCCGGCCTGCACACGGATGACTACCAGGAAGTCCCGCAACAGGAAATCAGATCGTGGCATCTCATGAACCTGCTGGAAGTAATTGGCCAGCTGAACGCTTCAACGAAGCAGGGTCTGAATTCGGATGAGGTGGAAAACCGCCTGCAACAGTATGGCTATAACACCCTGCAGGCCAGCCGCGGACGCTCTGACCTTGCAATATTTCTTGGGCAGTTTGTCAGCCCGCCGGTGTACTTGCTGGGCGCCTCCGCTGCAATTGCCGTCATAACCGGCGGCATGCTGGATGCCGCGGTTATTGTCGGCGTCGTGTTGATCAATTCGGCAATCGGCTTCATCACCGAGCGCCAGGCCGAGAAGACCATTGCGGCGCTGACCAAGAGCGGCGTACGCTCGGTGCATGCGCTGCGTGACGGCCAGGAAATCGAGGTCCTGGTCGAGAACATCGTCCCGGGCGATATTCTGTTACTTTCTCCGGGCACCTACGTGGCAGCGGATGCACGCATCCTCAACAGCCATCGTCTCAGCGTGGACGAGTCCGCCCTCACCGGGGAAAGCCTGCCGGTCACCAAGGATCACGAATACATTGCCCGCGAGGACACCGCACTCGGGGATCGCATCAACATGGCCTACATGGGTACCCATGTCAGCGGCGGAAATGGCCGCGCCGTGGTGGTGGCCACCGCTGCCGCCACGGAACTGGGGCAGATCCAGACCATGGTCGGCGAGGCGGAAGCCCCGGAAACCCCGATGCAGAAACAGCTGGATCGTATGGGCACGACCCTGGCACTGGTCAGTGGCGGCGTCTGTGCCGGCGTGTTCGGGGTCGGCGTACTACGCGGCTACGCGATGCTGGAAATGCTGAAGTCATCGGTTTCCCTGGCCGTGGCGGCCGTGCCCGAGGGACTACCGGCCGTCGCCACCACCACCCTGGCCATGGGGATCTCGGACATGCGCAAGCACAACGTCGCCGTGCGCCATCTCGATGCCGTGGAAACACTCGGCTCGGTACAGGTCTTCTGCATGGACAAGACCGGTACCCTGACCCTGAATCGCATGACGGTCGTTGCCGTGTACAGCGGCGAACAGGCCTATGCCCTTGTCGACCATAAATTCATGACAGGTGACAGCGCGCAGCAGCCGCATGAGCGTGAGGAGCTGGTACGCCTGCTGCAGGTTGTCTCGCTGTGCAGTGATGTTGAAGTCAGCGGCACAGCGAGTGACTGGACACTGGAAGGATCCGCCACGGAAAAGGCCCTCGTCGAGCTGGCGCTTCAGGCTGGCGTCGATGTCAAGGCGTTGCGCAAACAGTGTCCGAAACTGCGTACCCGTGATCGTGCCGAGGGTCGCCCCTACATGACCACGCTGCATCCATACGAAAACGGCAAACATCTGCTCGCCGTCAAGGGCAGCCCGGACGAAGTGCTTGAAATGTGCACCTTCCAGGTCAAGCAGGGCAAGCGGGTGCGCCTTACCAAAAAGTCACGCCAGACCATCATCATCGAGAATGAACGTCTCGCCGGTGATGCACTGCGCGTCCTCGGCGTCGCCTACCGTGAACTCGACGAAGACAAGATGCCCGCAAAGACCGGGCAACTCGTGTGGCTGGGACTGGCCGGCATGGCCGACCCGATGCGCACCGGCATGGACAAGCTGATTGCTCAGTTCCACCGTGCCGGCATCGAAACCGTCATGATAACCGGAGACCAGAGCGCCACGGCCCAGTCGATTGGCCAGCAACTGGGCCTGAGCCAGGGAAAACCGTTGCAGGTACTTGAAGCCAGCAAGCTCGAGGACATGGACCCGGATCTGCTGGCCGGCCTGGTCAGCAATGTTCATGTCTTTGCCCGCGTCAGCCCGGCACACAAACTCAAGATCGTGCAGGCCTTCCAGCAAGCCGGCAAGGTTGTGGCAATGACCGGTGACGGCATTAACGACGGTCCGGCACTGAAAGCCGCGGATATCGGCGTCGCCATGGGTGCCGGCGGCACCGAGGTGGCGCGCGAGGTATCGGACGTGGTCCTGGAGGATGACAATCTGCACACCATGTCGGTGGCCGTCAACCAGGGCCGTACGATCTACAACAATATTCGCAAGATGATCCATTTCATGATCTCGACCAACCTCACCGAGATCGAGGTCATGCTGGCCGGGCTGGTATTCGGCATTGGTCAGCCCATGAATCCGATGCAGTTACTATGGATCAACCTGGTGACCGATATCTTCCC
>JBATFE010000013.1:0-5685 GCA_049664445.1 Gammaproteobacteria bacterium | reverse complement strand
ACTATTAACTACACCTCGCGGGCGCCGGCACCGGCGGCTGACTCGCGGATGGCGCGACGCTCTACCTGGGTGGAGCCACAGGGCACACAAATCAGGACGCGTGGACTGGGTTTGAAAAAGCGGGCCTCGTGGACCTTGTGGATAAAATGCTGCAGCATCTTCTCGGTGATGGTGAAGTCGGCGATCACGCCGTCTTTCAACGGCCGGATGGCGGTGATGTTGCCCGGGGTGCGCCCCAGCATCAGTTTGGCCTCGGTGCCGACGGCGGCGATGCTCTTCGGTCCACCCGGTCCGCGGTCCTGGCGAATCGCGACCACCGACGGTTCGTTCAATACGATCCCCTGGCCGCGCACATAGATCAGTGTGTTGGCCGTGCCCAGGTCGATGGACAGGTCGTTGGAGAACATGCCAAACAAGCTTTTAATTAACATTAAACGCAGATCCGTGAAGGTCGCTCGAAAAAGAAGCGGGTAATCTAACAACGGGTGGCCTTTGGAGCAAGGGAATCGACTGAAAAACGTCGCCAGTCCCCGGTTGCCGGCCTCAACGTGGAGATGTGCGTGATAGGCGATTGTGCTACCGTTGCGCCCCTGTTTTTTTACATGAACGCGCAATGAAGGAGTAACCATGGCGCTTGATGCCTCTGATGTTGAGAAGATTGCACACCTGGCACGGCTCGGGATCAATGCCGATGATATTCCCGGATATGCCCGTAACCTCACGGATATCCTGGCCTTTGTGGAGCAACTGAACAGTGTCGATACGAGCGGCGTGGAGCCGCTGGCACACCCGCTTGAGGCGGCCCAGCGCCTGCGGCCGGACGAGGTGACAGAGACTAACAATCGTGAGCACTTCCAGCAGGTTGCACCGGAGACCGAGTCCGGACTCTACCTTGTGCCGCAGGTCATTGAGTAACTCCCGGGTGTTCTTTCAACTTGAAAAGATAGATAGCATTGCCACGGAATCCACGGAAAAACACGGAAATATAACGGGCATGAAAAAGACATTTTTCCGTGTCCTTTAGTGGATTTCGTGGCCATTTAATAACAAAGCTGGCACTCAGCGTGTTGGTTCTGTATCAGTGTGAAAGAGTACTTGTGCTCTATCCATTAAGTCGGGATTAGCAGCACGGGTTACGCGATACGGACCTGTCAGGAAACGTTTTTATGCATCAGAAAAGCCTGGTTGAACTTGCCGCCGATCTGCAGAAGGGGGCCTGTTCCAGTGAAGAGTTGACCCGTGCCTGCCTGCAGCGGATCAGTGCCCATGATGAGCGGCTCAACAGCTTCGTGACCGTCACCGAGGCACCGGCACTGGCGGCCGCACAGGCGGCCGACGCGATCATCAAGGCCGGCAATGCCGGACCGCTGACGGGCATCCCGTTTGCGCACAAGGACATTTTCTGTACCAACGGGGTGAAGACCAGTTGCGGTTCAAGGATGCTGGATAACTTTATTGCCCCGTATGATGCGACCGTTACGCAGAAACTGCTTGAAGCCGGTGCCGTCATGATCGGCAAGACCAACATGGACGAATTCGCCATGGGCTCGTCGAATGAAACCAGTTTTTATGGCCCGGTGAAAAATCCATGGGATGAAACGACGGTGCCTGGTGGCTCTTCCGGTGGTTCCGCCGCGGCCGTTGCCGCACGGCTGGTGCCGGCCAGCACCGGTACCGATACTGGCGGCTCGATTCGACAGCCGGCGGCGCTCTGCGGTATCACCGGTCTGAAGCCGACCTACGGCCGCGTCTCGCGTTACGGCATGATTGCCTTTGCCTCCAGTCTCGACCAGGGCGGGCCGTTTGCGCGCTCTGCCGAGGATGCCGCCGTGATGCTCGGTGCCATGGCCGGCTTTGATGCGCGTGACTCCACCAGTGTCGAGCGGCCGGTTGACGATTACCTTGCGCAGCTGAATGCACCGCTGCAGGGCCTGAGGATTGGCCTGCCGAAAGAATACTTCGGCGAAGGGCTGGACGCCGCCGTCGGCGATGCAATCGCCGCGGCCATCGAGGCCTTCAAAAAACTCGGCGCCACGGTAAAGGACATCACCCTGCCGAACACGCACCTGTCGGTACCCGCCTATTACGTGGTGGCGCCGGCGGAGTGTTCCTCCAACCTGTCGCGCTTTGACGGCGTGCGTTTCGGCCACCGTGCGGACAATCCGCAAGACCTGCAGGACCTGTATACCCGCTCACGCGGTGAAGGTTTCGGTGACGAGGTCAAGCGCCGCATCCTGGTCGGTACCTATGCACTGTCCGCCGGTTACTACGATGCCTACTACCTCAAGGCGCAGCAGGTGCGGCACCTGATACGCGATGATTTCCTGCAGGCCTTCGAGCAGGTCGATGTCATCATGGGACCGACGGCACCGTCGGTCGCCTTCAAGCTGGGTGCAAAGGCAAATGACCCGGTCAGTATGTACCTGTCCGATATCTATACGATTGCCGTCAACCTCGCCGGTTTGCCGGCCATCTCGGTGCCTGCCGGGTTTCATAATGGCCTGCCGGTAGGCTTGCAGGTGATAGGCAATTATTTTGACGAGGCACGGCTGCTGAATGTCGGCCACCAGTACCAGCAGGTGAGCGATTGGCACACGCGTTGCCCGCAAGGATTCGAGTGATGGAATGGGAAACGGTTATCGGGCTGGAGATCCATACCCAGCTCGCCACAAAGAGCAAGATCTTTTCCGGGGCATCCACCACCTACGGTGCGGAGCCGAACACGCAGGCCTGTGCCGTTGACCTGGGCTTGCCGGGGGTGTTGCCGGTACTGAATGCAGACGTGGTGCGTATGGCCGCCATGTTCGGACTCGCCACGCATTCCACGGTTGCACCGCGCTCGGTGTTTGCGCGCAAGAACTATTTCTACCCGGACCTTCCCAAGGGCTACCAGATCAGCCAGTTCGAGTTGCCCATTGTGCACGATGGTTACCTGGACATTGAGCTGGAGGAAGGCAGCAGCAAACGCATCGGTATTACGCGTGCCCATCTTGAAGAGGACGCCGGTAAATCCCTGCACGAGGCTTACCTGGGCAAGACCGGCATCGACCTCAATCGAGCCGGTACCCCGTTGCTGGAGATCGTCTCCGAGCCGGACATCCGTTCCGCGAAGGAAGCGGTCGCCTATATGAAAAAGATACACTCGCTGGTGCGTTACCTGGGAATCAGTGACGGCAACATGCAGGAAGGTTCATTCCGCTGCGATGCCAATGTGTCGATACGACCGAAGGGTCAGGCAGCGTTCGGCACCCGTGCCGAAATCAAGAACATCAATTCATTCCGTTTTGTCGAGCAGGCCATCAACTACGAGGTCGAGCGCCAGATCATGCTGCTGGAAAGCGGTGGCACGGTGGTGCAGGAAACCCGCCTGTTCGATGCCGACAAGCATGAAACCCGCTCCATGCGCTCCAAGGAAGAGGCCAACGATTACCGTTATTTTCCGGATCCTGACCTGTTACCGGTGGAACTGGACGCGGCGTTTCTTGAGGCCGTCAGGAAAACCCTGCCGGAATTGCCGGATGCCCGGAAGGCGCGCCTGGTCAGTGAGCACGGACTGTCGGAATATGATGCCGCCGTGCTGTCCGCATCGCGCGAGCTGGCGGATTACTTCGAGGCGGCGGTGCAGGCCGCCGGCGGGGCGGGGAAGTTGACCGCCAACTGGGTCATGGGCGAGTTGTCCGGTGCACTCAACAGGAGTGACGGCGATATCACCAGCAGCCCTGTCAGTGCCGCGGCACTCGGTGGCCTGTTGCTGCGCATCGAGGATGGCACCATCTCCGGAAAAATCGCCAAGCAGGTGTTCGAGGCGATGTGGAAGGGTGAAGGCCCGGCTGATGACATTATCGAACAGCAGGGCCTGAAGCAGATATCCGATTCCTCGGCAATAGAAGGCATTATCAGGGAGGTTCTGGATAACAACCCCAAACAACTTGAACAATACCGCGGCGGGCAGGAAAAGTTATTCAGCTTTTTTGTCGGTCAGGTCATGAAGGCAACCCAGGGCAAGGCCAATCCGAAACAGGTCAACGAACTGTTGAGGAAATTATTGGATAGCTGAGGGTTACGTCATCCGTTGATTATTATGCAGGAGAGGTCCATATAAGCGGCGTCCTCGCCGCGATTGATCCTGTATCGACAGGATTACCTATATCGCGCCGGGGACGGCGCTCCTGCAGATTATTCTAACCTTCAGTACTAATCGTCCAGACCAATGAAAATCATTGCCGATGAAAATATCCCCTGCGTGCAACAGGCGTTTGCTTCACTGGGTGAAGTGAGCCTGCTGCCGGGACGCAGCATGCAGGCCGAACAGGTCTGCACTGCGGACATCCTGCTGGTGCGCTCGGTGACGCGGGTGGACGCATCGCTGCTGCAGGGCTCGTCGGTGCGCTTTGTGGGATCTGCCACCATCGGTTTTGACCACGTCGATCGCGATTACCTGCAACAGCGGGACATCGGTTTTGCTACCGCACCGGGCAGTAATGCAACCTCGGCGGCCGAGTATGTGGTCAGTGCCCTGATGGTGTTATCAGCACAGCAGGGCTTCGAGCTGGCCGGCAAGACAGTCGGCATTATCGGCTGCGGCAATGTCGGCGCACGCGTGCACCGCAGGCTTTCCGCGCTGGGTATGCATTGCCTGGTGAATGATCCGCCATTGCAGGCGAGCGCTGGCCATGATGATTTTGTATCGCTTGACGCGGCGTTACAGGCTGACATCGTGACGCTGCATGTACCGTTGACGAAAAGCGGCCCATACCCGACCTGGTACCTGCTCGATGCAGCGGCCCTGGGCAGGCTGAAACCGGGCGCCAGCCTGATTAATACCGCCAGGGGGGCGGTGGTCGATAACCGCGCGCTCGATGCGCTGCTGGCGGTACGTGATGACCTGTCAGTGGTGCTGGATGTCTGGGAAAATGAACCCTCCATCAGTGCCACGCTGTTGCAGAAGGTTGCACTGGGGACAGCGCACATTGCCGGTTACAGTTACGATGGCAAGTTGCGGGGTACCGAAATGATCTACCGCGCGGCCTGTGACTATTTTTCCAGGCCCGTGCAATGGCATGCGGCCGATGAACTGCAACGTGCAGCCAGCATCGATCTGCGACTTCACGATAGCGATGATGTGCTCGCGGTTGCGAGGGCGGCTGTGCTTGCCTGCTATGATATACGTGAGGATGATGCACGGCTGCGCGCGACGCTGTCGCTGCCTGTCACCGAGCGTGCCCCGGCGTTTGACCGCCTGCGCAAGGACTACCCGCTGCGGCGAGAATTTTCCGAATCAACCGTGTTGCTGGGTGAACCGGCCCGTGCGCTTGCTCAGCTGTTATCCGGCCTGGGGTTCGAGCTGGCTCCCATTCAACAAATCTGATTTCTCTCGCAAAGACGCCAAGGCGCCAGCAAATGAATAGTAAGCTGCTTAGTAACTATTCAGCTCACCACAGAAACAAAGAGGCGAAAGGCATTTATTTGAACATCTTGCCACGGAATCCACGGAAAACAGAAAAAATAAAAGCCTTAGAAGTCGTATTTCCGTGTTCTTCCGTGGCTAATGGGGTTTATAGTGATGACATCCTCTGGATAGGTGTCATTTACCTCTGAGGTGAATAGTTGCGCTGCTTGTAAATAATGACTTGTAGCTTTGCGATCTTTGCGGCTTGGCGAGCGTTGTTATTTTCCGGGTGAAAA
>JBATFE010000012.1:0-15179 GCA_049664445.1 Gammaproteobacteria bacterium | reverse complement strand
CGCTAGGCAGTTATCATTGCCGCATCCCGTCATGACCGAATTATTTACCTACCTGGAGATCAGCTCATATGAGTGACATGCAGTCTGTAATCGAAGCCGCCTTTGAACACCGCGCGGACATCACCCCGCGCAGTGTCGACACCCATGTCAAGGAGGCCACACTGGAGGCCATTGACATGCTGGACCGGGGGGTTGCACGGGTTGCCGAAAAGAAAGACGGCCAGTGGGTGGTCAACGAGTGGCTGAAAAAGGCCGTATTACTCTCCTTTCGCATCGAGGATAACGCGTTTATCAAGGGTGGTTTCACCAATTACTATGACAAGGTAGCCTCCAAGTACGCCGACACCAATTCGCGTGAATTTCGTGACGGCGGCGTGCGCGTGGTACCACCGGCAACCGCGCGCAAGGGTTCCTTTATCGCCTCCGGTGTGGTGCTGATGCCCTCCTACGTCAACATCGGGGCCTATGTCGACAGCGGCACCATGGTCGACACCTGGGCCACCGTCGGGTCCTGCGCACAGATTGGCAAGAACGTGCACCTCTCGGGTGGCGTCGGTATCGGCGGCGTGCTTGAACCGGTACAGGCCAGCCCGACCATTATCGAGGACAACTGCTTCATCGGTGCCCGCTCGGAAGTCGTGGAAGGCGTCATTGTCGAACAGGGTTCGGTGATCTCGATGGGCGTGTATATCGGTCAGAGCACCCGCATCTTCGATCGCAGCAGCGGTGAGATCATGTATGGCCGGGTACCGGCCGGTTCCGTGGTGGTCTCTGGCAACCTGCCCTCCAGTGATGGCAGCTACAGTTTGTACTGCGCCGTGATCGTCAAACGTGTCGATGAAAAGACACTCTCGAAGGTCGGCATTAACGAACTGTTGCGCGACATCTAGGATAGCCGCTCAGCCATGACCACGCTCTATGGCATCAGCAACTGCGACACCATCAGAAAGGCACGTCGCTGGCTGCTGGAAAACGGCATCAACTACCACTTTCACGATGTGCGCAAGGACGGTATCAACGAGGCGATGCTGAGCGCATGGATGCAACAGCTTGACTGGGAGATACTGCTTAACCGCCGTTCCAGCAGCTGGCGCCAGTTACCTGCAGCAGCGCGAGATACCATCAACCCGAAGGCGGCAATAGCCCTCATGCTGGCGCAGCCGACGATCATCAAACGGCCACTGCTCGAGCACCACCAGCGATTGCACCCTGGCTTCAGCGCCGCGCAGTATGCTGCGATCTTCCATCCGGATACCCCGGCATGAGCCCGACACTTGAATTGTCCAGTGCACTGATCGCAAGGCCATCGGTGACACCGGATGACCAGGGTTGCCAGCAATTACTGGCCGCGCGCCTTGAGCCTCTCGGCTTTGTCATCGAGCAGCTGCGTTTCGGCGATGTCGACAATCTGTGGGCACGTCGCGGTACCAGCAAGCCGCTGTTTGTTTTTGCCGGTCATACCGACGTGGTACCACCCGGACCGCTGCATGAGTGGACCAGCGCCCCCTTTGAGCCGGTCATCAGGGACGGCTATTTATACGGACGTGGCGCTGCAGACATGAAGGGCAGCATTGCCGCCATGGTCACGGCCTGTGAACGCTTCATTGCCGAACATGCCGACCACCACGGCTCGATCGCGTTCCTGATTACCAGCGATGAGGAAGGCCCGTCGGTGAATGGCACCGTAAAGGTTATCGAGATCCTGGAGTCGCGCGATGAGCACATTGACTGGTGCCTGGTCGGTGAGCCATCCAGCAAGGATCAGGTCGGTGACACCATCAAGAACGGGCGCCGCGGCTCGCTGAATGGCGTTCTCGAGATTCTCGGCAAACAGGGCCACGTGGCCTACCCGCAACTGGCAGACAACCCGATTCATCGCGCAGCACCGGCACTTGCCGAACTGTGCACGGTCGAATGGGATGCCGGTAATGAATTTTTCCCGCCGACAAGCTTCCAGATATCCAATATCAGTGCAGGCAGCGGCACCGAAAATGTCATCCCGGGTTCACTTGAGGTCATGTTCAACCTGCGCTTTTCAACCGCATCGACGGCCGATTCGATACGCTTGCGTATTGATGAAATCCTGACCCGCCACGGACTGGATTATGTCATCACCTGGAAGATTTCCGGGCAACCCTTCCTGACACCGGCAGGTGAACTGGTGGACGCCGCACGCGCGGCCATCAAATCAACCGTCGGCATAGAGACATTGCTTTCAACCAGCGGCGGCACCTCGGACGGTCGTTTCATCGCACCCACGGGCGCCCAGGTTGTCGAACTGGGCCCGTTGAATGATACTATTCACAAAATAAATGAATGCGTATATGCCGAAGAACTTGATAAACTTTCTGCTGTATATGAAGAAATATTAAAACAATTATTAACTTGATGTCCTATCCTATTAATTAACATAAATAAATAACGAATCACCCACCGGGAATAAACAATGGAAATGCAACGCATCACTCCCTCGAAGGTGCCCCTGCTAGGAGCCGCCCTCTTTATCGGCTCGTTGCTGTTGCTGGGCGGCTGCTCCACCGGAAAGATGGTGGTGCGCGGTTCGCAAACCATCATGGACAGCGGCATTGAAGCCATGAACCAGGAGAACGATCTGCAACTCGCCCGTGCCGCCATGCCCGCCAACCTGAAACTGATGGAAGGCATGCTGCTGGAAGACCCTGAAAACATCGAGCTGCTGCTGTTCGCCGCACAGGGGTTCTACGGTTACAGCTACGGCTTTATCGAAACCGAAGACGGAGATCGAGCCGGCGACCTTTACCGTCGTTGCTATGGCTATGCGCGGCGTGCATTCTCACTGCACGGCATCGATGTCGACCCGGAAACAGCCTCCGCTGATGAATTGCAGAACGCTGTTGCCAGTGCCGGCAAGGATGACGTGCCCGCGATCTTCTGGAGCGCATCCTGCCTTGGAAAATGGGTCGACATGAACCGCGACAACATTGCCGGCATCGCCGGCCTCAGCAATGTCGCCATCCTCATGCAGCGTATCATCGAACTCGATGAAACCTATTATCACGGTGCCGCCCACATGTTCTTCGGTGTCTATTACGGCGGGCGCGCGCCCATGCTGGGCGGTGACTTTGCCCTTGCCGAGCAGCACTTCCAGCGCGCCGCTGAAATCAATGACGACAAATTACTGCTGGTCGACCTGCTGCACGCGGAATACCTCGACCGCCAGCAGTTGAACCAGCAGGCGTTTCAGCAGCGACTGCGCGGCATCCTCGAGGCCCCCGATAATTTGTATCCGCAGATGGCACTGATCAACGCCATCAGCAAGCACAAGGCAGCCTTGCTGCTGGAATACGAGGATGACTGGTTTTGAACAGTAACGGCACAACCCGGCCTGGCAAACTGCTCACCGGCCTGTTGCTGTGCCTGCTCGCCTCGGTCAGCCTGCCACTGCAGGCGGAGAGGGTTTACACCCTCAAGTTCGCGACACTCGCACCAGCGGGTACCACCTGGGTCAACATGTTGCAGGACTGGGCTGACGAGGTCAGAAGAGAGAGCCGCGGACGGCTGCGGTTCAAGATCTATCCCGGTGGCGTCCAGGGTGATGAACCGGATGTACTGAAGAAGATACGCTTCGGACAGTTACAGGGCGGCGCATTTACCGGCTACGGTATCGGGCACATCTATTCGCCGACACGCGTGCTGGAACTGCCGTTCCTGTTCAATAATATTGAGGAAATTGACTACGTCCGCACACAGTTCATGCCCGACATCGAGCAGGGTTACCGTGATAACGGCTATGAACTGCTCGGCTGGATGGAAGTCGGCTTTATCTATTTCTTTTCACAACAACCGATTCAATCCCTCGCTGACTTGCAGCATCGTCGCATCTGGAACTGGCAGGGCGACCCGATGGGCCAGGCCTTTTTCGATGCCAGCGGACTGTCACCGGTGCCGCTGTCAATCATTGATGTCTACACCAGCCTCTCGACCGGTTTGATAGATACCGTGTACGCCCCGCCGCTCGGCGCAATTGCCATGCAGTGGTTCACGAAAACCAGATACATCACCGATGTTCCGATGGCCAACGGCATCGGCTCGCTGATCGTCTCGCGGCGGTTTTTCCAGGACCTGCCCCAGGACTTGCAAAAACTTCTGAAACGCACCGGCACGGCCACCGGTGAGCGGCTGATCGCTGCCACCCGCCGTGACAACATCGAGGGACTGGAAATACTGCAACAGAGAGGCATGCAGGTGGTAAAAGGTGCCGAAGACCTGCACTCCGGCGAGGTAGAAAACATCCGTATCCGCGCCGGTGATAGCCTGATGGCCAATGGCTACATACCGAAGGCCGTCATCGACAAGGTCAACAGCTGGCTCGCAGACTATCGCGCCGGGAAATTGCAAGACGCCGTCAATGTTGCCGAGTGAACCGCACTGGCTAACAAGCTTCCGCCATGGGCTCAGCCGCATGGAAACCTTCATGGCGGGTGCCTCGCTGTTGCTGTTGCTGGCACTGGTGTTCGGCCAGGTGCTGGCACGCAATTTCCTTGACACCGGCATCCCCAACGCAGATATCCTGTCACGCTACATGGTGCTGTATGTCGCCTTCTTTGGTGCTGCGCTGGCGGTCGACCGCCACAAACATATCCGCATCGATGTCGTGGCCTCCTGCATGAATCCCGAGCGCATGAAAAAACTGCGCTCACCCCTGTATATCTTTTCTGCGCTGGTGTGCGGCGTTATGACCTGGGCCGCGATTCGATTCTGGTACGATGACTGGCAGTACGTTGGCGATCATGAACGCTGGTCATCCGTTCTTGCGCTGATTACCCCGTTTGGTTTTGCCCTCCTGTCGTTGCAATTCCTGCTGGGTGGATTGTTCCCGCAGTCTCCGGAAAACGTGAACGATTCATGACGTTCGCACTGGTCGGACTACTGGTACTGCTGGCACTGCTTGGCTTGCCGTTGTTTGTGGCGCTGGCCAGCGGCAGCCTGCTGGCCACCTACAATGCCGGCCTGGATCCGGCACTGCTCGCGGTTGAACTCAACCGCCTGGCATCCTCACCCTATCTTGCGGCCATCCCGCTGTTCACCCTTGCCGGCGTGATACTGGCCGCAGGCGGCGCCCCGCAACGCATGATCCAGCTGTTCAATGCCACCGTTGGCTGGTTACCCGGCGGCATGGCCGGCGTTTCTATTGCAGCCTGTGCCTTTTTTACGGCGTTCTCCGGCGCCTCCGGTGTCACTATCCTCGCGCTGGGTGGACTGATGTTTCCCATGCTGCTGCATGCCGGTTACAAGGAACGCTTTACGCTGGGTCTGTTGACGACATCCGGTTCGCTGGGACTGCTCTTCGCCCCAAGCCTTGCCATCCTGCTGTATGGCATCGTTGCCGGGGTCAGCATTGACCAGATGTTTCTTGCCGGTATTGCGCCGGGCGTGCTGCTGATGGTGATGCTGGGCCTGTATGCCATGTACGTTGGCGGCAAGGCAGCTGTCCCCCGTCACCGCTTTACGTTTGCGGTTCTGCGCGTGGCTGTACGCGAAGGCATCTGGGACCTGCTGCTACCCGTTGGCGTACTCGTCGGTATCTTTGGCGGTTACGTCACCATCAGCGAGGCATCGGCCTGCACCGCCGTCTATGTGCTGCTACTGGAAAGCGTCATTCATCGCGAGATACACCTTGTCAAACACCTGCCCGAAATACTCAGGGATACCGCCATACTGGTTGGCAGCATCCTGATCATCTTGAGTGTTGCCATGGGACTGACAAACCTGTTGATCGATGCACAGGTGCCGATGAAGATACTCGACTGGATGGGCACCCATGTGGATTCGCAGCTGAAGTTCCTGCTATTACTGAATGTATTCCTGCTGATCGTTGGCTGCATGATGGATATCTTCTCGGCCATCGTCGTGGTCGTGCCCATGATCCTGCCCATCGCGGAAAGCTACGGCATACACCCTGTCCACCTGGGCATCATATTCCTTGCAAACCTTGAGATTGGCTACAGCACACCGCCCGTGGGTATCAACCTGTTCATTGCCAGCCAGCGTTTTGGACGCCCGATCCTGTCCCTGTTTCGTGCCGCCATTCCGTTCCTGGTGCTGATGATTGGCTGGCTTGCTATGCTGACCTACATACCGTTTATTTCATTATGGTGGCAGCCCTCCCCGTGAGGCCGTAGTTTTCACCAGGCTGCTGGATACCGCATGTTACGCACCGGACTCGGAATCACTGCCTCGCTACTGGCCTGCATCGTATTGCTGTTTGCCTTTAGCGATAATACACCGCGCCTGCCGCAACTAGCGGAGAATACCGTCATCCTTGCATTCGGTGACAGCCTCACCTACGGGACCGGCGCCAGGGAAGACCAGAGTTACCCGGCGGTGCTATCGGAACTGTCCGGTCGCACCGTCATCAATGCAGGCAAACCGGGCGAGGTGTCCGCACAGGGCCGTGAGCGCCTGCCCGCACTGCTTGACCGCTATCGCCCTGAACTGCTGTTGCTCTGCCATGGGGGGAATGACCTGCTGCGCCGCGTGAACTCGGCGATAACGCGTGCAAATATCGAGTCCATGATCGAGGCCGCAACACAACGCAACATCCCGGTTCTGCTGATTGGCGTGCCGAAGCCCGGCTTGATGTTTCTGGACAGTGCAGATATCTACCGCGAGATGGCCGAGAAATATAAACTCGTCTATGAAGCTGAAATATTACCGGACGTAGAATCCGACAGCACGCTGAAGTCGGACCAGATTCATCCCAACGCCGATGGCTACCAGCGTATCGCTGCGGCCATCTACCGTTTAATGACCAAAAGTGGTGCCCTGCCCTGACAGATTCAACCGGAAAAATAATTTAGCCACGGAATCCACGGAAGAACACGAAAATATTTCTGGAATTTCTTTTATTTTTCCGTGTTTTTCCGTGGATTCCGTGGCCATTAAAAAACTGTCACTCAGCTGCCTTTGACGACCGCCACATTGTTTCGTAAATACACCGGTACGGCCTCTTCCGCTGGGACCCTGACACCTTGCTGGAAAGCCTGCACCCCCAGTCGTGCCACGTCCGCGGCACGCGGTTCAAGATCAGGCATCAGCCGGGCGACCCGTTCACCAAGATGCTGCATCAACTGCTCACCGTAAGCGCCCCAGCCACTGCCGACACCAACCCAGTCCTGCTGGCCGGGGTCCGGCACGGTATCCGGACTGCAGACACACTCGCTGCCCTGCAGGGTGATGACATCGCCGTCAGCCTGCGTGTAACAGCCCCAGTAGACCTCGGACTTGCGCGCATCCATCACGGCCATCACCCGCGGCATGCTTGCTTCACGCATCCCCCCCAGCGCCAGCGCGGCCAGTGTCGACACCGGCACAACCGGCAGATCCGCGGCGAAGGCGATGCCCTGCACCAGGCTGGCGGCAATACGCACCCCGGTAAAGGAGCCGGGACCGCGACCAAAGGCGATGGCATCGAGCTGTTTCACTGTCAGGCCCGCCTCCAGTAACAGTGACTCAATCATCGGCAACATCAGCGCGGCATGCTGACGCGGTGCCAGCGCATAACGCTCTATCACCGCACCGTCCACCGACAACGCCGCCGAACAGGCGGGTGTTGATGTTTCAATGGCCAGCAGTGTGGAAGACATGTTGCAGACGCTGTATTAGCGTTTTAATTGACGGGTGCCACGCACGACGGGGCAGTCGCCGCGAAGAATTCATGCACCCGGTCACTGTCACTGGTGCAGGGCATCTGCGGCAGGCTCTTCAGGAAAATTCGACCGTACGCCTTGCTGCGCAGGCGCGGATCACATAACACCAGCACACCACGATCGCTGCGATCACGAATCAGCCGCCCAACACCCTGCTTCAGGCTGATGACCGCATAGGGGAGCTGGTAGGCCATGAAGGGGTTGATGCCCTGCTCCCGCAAGGCCTCGATGCGTGCCTGCAGTATCGGGTCGCCGGGCGAGCTGAACGGCAGCTTGTCGATAATAACGCAGGACAGTGCCGCACCACGGACATCGACGCCTTCCCAGAAGCTGCCGGTTCCCAGCAACACGGCATTCCCCAGTTCCCTGAAACGTTCCAGCAACTCCCGCCGCGGGGCTGTGCCCTGTACCAGCAGCGGATAGTCGAGCGTGTCGGCAAGTTGTGCTGCCGCGGCCTGTAATGCGGCGTGACTGGTAAACAGGATAAACGCCCGGCCGGCACTCGCCTCCAGTACGTCACGTGCACAGGCGACCACCGCATCGACATAAAAACGTTCATTCGGTGCCGGCATCTTGTCCGGTAAATACAGCAGGGCATTGTTGCGGTAGTCAAACGGGCTGTCCAGTTTCAGTTGCCGGGCACCCTCAAGCCCCAGTTGCGCGGCGAAATGTTCAAAACTGTCACCCACCGCGAGCGTAGCAGAGGTGAACACCCAGGCGCTCGACAGGTTCTCCATGCAGTTCCTGAATATGGGTGCAACATTCAGGGGGGTCAGGTTGAGACGAAACGAGGTGCGAAATGTCTCGAACCAGTGAATGAATTCGCTGCTGGAATGCTGCATCAGCAATGCCAGTCGATCTTTCAGCAGCACGGCGCGCGCGCGGCAACTCTCCAGTCCCTTGCCCCGTTCTGCAGCGATTACCAGCCAGTCTGTCAACTGCTGCAAACAGGTAGACAGTTGCAGCAATGCCTCCTGCAACGCCGCATCGGCCGCGACCTCTGACCAGGCCGCACGCCGGTCTGCCTGACCCAGTGCCAGCCGCAGTTGATGGGTCACAGCCTCGAGCCGGTCAGCAGATGCCGGCAAGTCCTGCATATCGCCGGCCTCGCGCACATGCTCAAGCCGGGTGTCACGTACCAGGTCGCGTAGCTGCTGACTGCTGAGGGTGGCACCAAAAAACACCGAGGCAACTTCAGGCAGCTGGTGCGCCTCGTCTATAATAAATGCGTCGGCACCGGGCAACAGCTCACCAAAGCCCTCTTCCCTGAGCACCATGTCCGCAAATAACAGGTGATGATTAATCACAACAATGTCCGCTTCCAGCGCCAGACGCCGGGCCTTGACGACAAAGCAATCCTGGAAGTACTCGCATTCCTGCCCCAGGCAGTTCTCGACCGTGGAGGTTACCCGTGGCCAGATTGCGGAATCCTCCGGCACCTCACCCAGCTCGGCTATGTCACCACTTGCAGTGCGTGCTGACCAGCCACGTATAGCTTCCAGCTCATGCAACAACCGGCCGGACAGCTGGCGACCATCACTGGCAGCAATCCCCATGCGATGCCAGCAGAGGTAATTGGCACGGCCCTTGAGCAGCGCGGACCGTACTGGTGCATGCAACGCGGCACGAACAACGGGAAGGTCCTTACCGAACAGCTGGTCCTGGAGATGGCGTGTACCGGTGGATATGATGATTTTCTTGCCCGACTGCAGCGCCGGCATCAGGTAGGCAAAGGTTTTTCCGGTGCCGGTACCCGCCTCGACAATCAGGGTCTCATTTGTG
This sequence comes from Gammaproteobacteria bacterium, assembly GCA_049664445.1. Lineage (GTDB taxonomy): Bacteria > Pseudomonadota > Gammaproteobacteria > UBA9214 > UBA9214 > UBA9214. Next base: position 5,709 of record JBATFE010000012.1, on the reverse strand, counting down.
GCGATGGCAGCGGCGGTGGCTTCCGCCATCTGCTGCTGCTCCTTGCGCGGGAAGAACCCCGGCACGCTGGCAGCCAGCGGCCCGTCGCCCCCCAGCAGCTCGGCTATTACCGACACCTGTATACGCCCAAGGCTTAACGCGCGCCCAGTTCGCGTGCACGCCGTTCAGCGGCAGCGGCACCGGCAGTGTTGTTCAGTTGCCGCCGCGCCTGTGCGATCAGCAACCAGTTGCGCGACTGCTGGGCATGGTTACCGGGCGCAAGACTGTTTGACTTGCTGGCCAGTTGTTCCGCCTGCAACGGCTCACCCTGGGAAAGCCGTACCGTCGCCAGGTGATGCCAGAGCACGGGATTGCGTGGATCTATCCGTATCGCACGTTCCAGTGATGCAGCCGCAGACTCCAGGTCACCGGTGTTGGCTTGCTGTTCGGCCTGCCGCAGCAAGGCAACGACTGCGGGCGGTTGTGCGGCAGCCGTCACCACAGCGGTCGTCCCCGGGGCAGGTTCGTATCCAGGCGCCTGATAGCTAACCGGCGGCCGTGTAGCAGACAGCGGTTGGCCCTGCTCGACGACAGGCGTCGGCTGTTGTTGTGACGGGGCCGAACTGCAGCCATGGATAAATAGCAGCACCGCAACAGCGGCCATCACACGATAGACAGACGTTAACTTCACTGAAACAACTCCTTGAACCAGTCAACCGGGTCAGGCAGCGCCTTTTTCTGTTGCACACAGGCTGCCTGCTTTACCGGCCCACTGCCGGTTATAAAGGGTAATTGTACGGCATCCTGACAGCCGGCATCGGCCAGTGATCCGCTTTTCGGGTCAATCCACAGATACTCGACCCCCTCAACGGCAGGCTGCACCCAGCCGGGGTTATTGAACTGCGCAAACAGGTCACGCCAGACAGGCAAGGCGCCGCTGGAGCCCGTCAGCCCGGTTGACTGGTTGTCATCACGCCCGATCCAGACAACACCGAGGCGATCACCGGTAAAACCGGCAAACCAGCTGTCCCTCAGGTCATCGGTGGTTCCGGTCTTGCCGGCGACGTCCTGGCTGGCCGGGATGGACTGGTAAATGCCACGCCCCGTGCCCTCCCTCGCCACGAAACGCATGGCGGTATTGATCAGGTAATTCGGCGCCGGTTCAATGGCTGACTGCACATTGAGCTGGTAGCGCTGCAACGGGCTTTTATCGGCAGAGAGTACCGCGTTGATGGCACGCACGGGGGTACGAAAACCGCCGCCGGCAAAGGTCTGGTACATGTGCGCCACCTGCAGCGGTGACATCTCAACCGCACCCAGCACCAGCGAAGGGTACGGGTTCAGGTGCTGTTCCACACCCAGGCGCCGCAGTGTTTTGATGATGGACTCGATGCCCAGATCGAGGCCAAGACGCGCCGTGCTGACATTGTAGGAATGCGCCAGCGCCTGATACAGGGGCACGTTGCCATGATTGACCTTGTCATAGTTCCCCGGTTGCCACACCACACCGTTACGCGCAGTGAAGGTCAGTGGACTGTCATCCAGCAACGTCGCCAGTGTGTAGCGCTGCGGTTGTTCCAGTGCCGTCAGGTAAACCGCCGGTTTCAACAAGGAGCCCACCTGCCGATGTGCGTCCAGCGCGCGGTTGAAGCCGGCAAAATCCGGATCACGGCCTCCGGCCAGTGCCAGCACTTCCCCTCCCTGTACCGTGGTGACCACCGCCGCACCCTGCAGCGTGCTGGCTTCCAGTCCACGCTCACGCTCAAGCGCGTCGAGGCGCGCACCCAGCACAGCCTCCAGTTGCCACTGCACCTGCGGATTCAGGGTTGTAAATATACTCAGGCCCTCGGAGGTGATGTCTTCATCGCGGTAGTCTCGTTGCAACTGGCGACGCACCAGTTCCAGAAAAGCCGGGAAGGTGTTAATGGCCGTTCTCTGGTACGGACTGACTCCCAGCTTGCCGGCTTTAGCACGCGCAGACTCCTCGGGTGTAATGAGTGCAAGGTCCGCCATCACCTCGAGCACCAGGTTGCGCCGTGCAGTTGCACGTTCCGGATGCCGCCTGGGATTGTAGTAGGAGGGCCCTTTCACCATGGCGACCAGCAGTGCCGTCTGTTCAATGCTTAATTCCGCCAGCGGCCGTTCGAAATAAAAATAACTGGCAAGGCCAAAGCCATGTATGGCACGGTTGCCATCCTGACCAAGATAGACTTCGTTGAGATAGGCCTCGAGAATTTCGTCCTTGGTATAGTGCCACTCCAGCAACAGGGACATGATGGCTTCGTTGAGCTTGCGTGTCAGGGTGCGTTCACTGCTGAGAAAGAAATTCTTCACCAGCTGCTGGGTCAGCGTACTGCCCCCCTGCACCACACCACCCGCCCGGATATTCGCAAACAACGCACGTGCGACGGCCACGGGCGAAACACCATGGTGTGAAAAGAAATTACGGTCTTCAATAACGATCAGCGCATCGGTCAGACTGACCGGGACCTCGTCGAGCTGCAATAACACGCGGTCTTCATTGTGCGCCGGGTAAAAGCTGCCGACCAGTACCGGGTCCAGTCTTAACAGGCTGCGCACCTGACTACTGCCGGCATCGGTCAGCCTGGCCAGTTTACCCCCGGAAAACCGCACGCGGACATTCGCCGGGGTTTCCTGACCGTCCCAGAAATCAAAAGGTCTTGATATCAGGTGAAATTCATTCTTGTTTCTTGAAAATTGACCGGATTCCCGCGGCGACACCACGGGACGATAATGCAGGGCCTGCAACTCGGTCACAAACTGTTCTGCGCTCAGCTCCAGACCGGCATACAGCTCCAGCGGACGGGCATAGACACGTGCCGGTAACGACCAGCGTTTTCCGGTGAACTGGTGACGCACCTGGAAATCAAGATATACAACATAGCCGGCCAGCAGCACGGCCAGCAGCACGACAATACGAACCCAAAGTGATCGACTGGAGCGGCGTTTCGCAACTTTCCGCCGCGTCTTCTTCCGCCCGCGCTTGCGGCGTTTTACCATGGCCCGAAACTACCTGCTGGAGTGAGTAACTGAAGTAGCGCGCCATCATACCCGAATTTCGAAGAACTGCATCCACCCCTGCCCCTGCAGACAAAAAAATCCCCGGACAGGCCGGGGAAAATTTACGGAGACTTGAAATTCGTTTACTGCTTGCGACGCCTCGCCATGCCAATGAGTCCCAGCAGGCCGGAAGCGAATAACCAGGCAGCCGCAGGGACCGGTACGACAACCTGTTCTTGGCCAAATCCGGAACCAGGCAGTGTGTCAAAAGGGACACTGGGCGGCATAATGGCCGGCGCATTGACCAGCCCTTTATCGAATGCCGGCGTATCTACTGGCGGATTGACGGGCGGCATACGACCAGCCCTGCCATGTCTCATTCCCGGGTTAGCGGGCACAAATTCAGGCCTTCCAAGACCCTGTCCGGGGTTGCCAATTGCCGGCAACATAATACTGTCTGAATCCCGGGGCACAGGAGGAAATTCAACATCCGCGAACAGTAAGCTGTTACCAGCCCTGCCATGACCCGCCCCGGGATTGTCGGCATCCGGCAAGCCTACCGTGCTCGCATTCACAGATGCAGGAGAGAGCCCCGTCATTAATACAGTCAGCAGGAACCCTAGTGCAGAAACCGATTTCCCCGACACCCTCTTTATTATCATTGCCCCGTATCCTCGTGAAATTTAATTTAACTGTTTAGTAATTATTTAACGGGTGGCATCTCGTGTATGTCGGATACATCTGCCTGATTTCGTCCGACAACGTCCTGAATAGTCGTAATCAGACCGGTCAGTGTCTGGAACGCCTTTTTTTTCTCAGACCCTACTTCTTCGACCAGACCGGCAATTTCTTCACCGGCCTTATCAGCACCTCTTCGGTAAACCCGAACAATGTAACTGTCCATGTGTTCCCCACTCGAAATATCCGCAGTTGTTTTTATAGTGTGTATTGATATTGGATAACTATATAGTTGAGCAACTTACAGATAACTTACGGATTCGGAATTAGTGGCAACAGAAGGGTAAGGAAGCAGCGAGAGGCAATGCCGCCTGCAGGACTGCAGCAGAAATTAACGTCAGATGGATAACGATGCTGCGGGACAACTCACCCGAACACCAGGCAACGGGTAATCAATTGAAACGTGGATAACCGCCTGACAGATCAGGCAGACTTCTTTTCCAGACGTGCGTCTCTAAGTGAATGATACAGTGATTCTGTTTCCGGCTCCGGTTGCAAACCCAGCGTGATCGAGAGCACCTCGCTACAGCGACGATACACAGACATGCCTTCGGACAGGCGGCGCGTCGCCAGACAGCAAACCATCAGCCGCTGATAGAACACCTCGACCAGATCATCAACGTCGATGCCTTTTCGATAGCAGTGTATGGCCCGTTCCGGGTAGCCGTGTTTTTCCATATAGCGCCCGACTTCCAGCAGGTGGTGTATAAACTTGCTGCGCAGGCGCTCATGCAGCGAGACTGACCAGGCGGTCATCTCCTCGCTGGCAAGGAAGTGGTCGTGGTACAGGCTGGTCAGGTTCTGGGTTAACTGTTCCAGGCTGAGGGCATGCCTGCCCGAGACATCACGCATCAGCAGTCGCTGCGATTGACCGAGCAAGCGTTCGAAGGCCCATACATCAACCCAGCAATAACGTCCATCCAGTGACAGCTTCCCGTCTTTCAACAGCAGCACACGGTCATCACCCAGCAGCTTGCGCAAGCGGTGCAGTGTGGTATCGAATGAACGCTGTGCTGCATCACCGTCAACATCCGGCCAGAGTTCAGACATTAAACGTGCCGTACTGATCTCTCGACCACCCAGCGCAATGATTGTCTTTAACAGTTCCAGTGGACGCCGTGGCACCTTGCGACCAAACTCAGCCGGCTTGCCATTCAATAACACTGAAAAGCGCCCGAGCGTAAATAGACTCACCAGCGGCGTGTCTTGAAGTGCCCGGCTTGAACCTTGTACAGGCGCGCGCCTGATGGCACAGCTGCTGCCCCGTGACTGATCTGACTGGCGCCGGAATAATCCAGGGTGATCGGCAGCGGTTACACACGGGCGTTCAAAGCCTGCAAGAGAGAGTTGTTCTGTCATAACGTTTCATCGGGCAAACCGGATATACCGGTTAACCCCGTGCCTCCACCCGCCATATTTTATATGTGATAATTCTATAGTTATTTGTTTGTATATTATTACATGCTTCTTTACTAACCTTCAAGATACGCCGGACCGGCGGACAGATACAAATAACAGATAGATATGTATTTGTATAATAAACATAGTGATAAGTGTTTTACCTGTCAATCGACTTGATATTCGACCTGTCGCTGAACAGTTTCCAGTACCGTTCATCCTGCGTGGAAACCGTGCTTGATTGGATCTTACAACAAGGTTGTCATTTATTTGGCTAATCAACAACCGTACTAAAGACTTACGTCAGCATCATAAACTTTGAGGTTCATACCATGACGAGGTTCAGGCACCTACCCCTGCTATCCACACTGCAGAACATTACCGGTTTTTCGCTCAACACCCACGCCATGCCGTTAACGCTTGCCGATGTTGCCGGCAGCCCGGACTCCACAGAGAACGATTTTGTCCTCAGGTACCCTGCTCCCAGGATGCAAGATAGTCCACCTGCTCCGCAGTCAGGGTGTCTATGCGAACAGCCATCGCCGCCAGTTTCAGGCGTGCCACTTCCTGGTC
>JBATFE010000011.1:0-2467 GCA_049664445.1 Gammaproteobacteria bacterium | reverse complement strand
CTTCTTCAACCTTGTCCGAGACACCATGTATGCTTGGCCAGTCAAAACCCACGCGTGAGGCACGTTTCTGCAGTTTGTATGCGCGCGTCAATGCCGGGAGTGACAGTGGAACACCCTGCAGCGCACTTTTCTGTTCACCCCGCTCGCGCTGCTTGTGGTGCTCCCATGCCCGGGTCTGTGCCTCTGCGGTCTCGATGACTTCATCGGCAAACACATGCGGATGACGACGCACCATTTTTTCGCAGATACCTGCAACGACATCGTTGAAATCGAACCAGCCACACTCTTGCGCCATTTGTGCGTGATAAACGACCTGGAACAACAGGTCACCCAGCTCATCCTGCAGCGCCGTGGAATCATCCCGCTCAATGGCATCCACCACTTCGTAGGCTTCTTCCAGTGTATAGGGGACAATTGAACGGAAGTCCTGCTCCAGGTCCCAGGGACACCCCCCCTGTGGATCACGCAACCGCGCCATGATGTCCACCAGGGTATCGATCGTTGCCGGTGAAGCCTCGTTGCTGGCCATCAGATTATCTCCATGAATCGTTGCATTGCGCACGGTCTGTAATAAGTGGCAGGTACCGCACTCCTGTCAAGCGGGGATTATATCTGCTGTGACGCCAGCGGGGCCGGCTTGTGCACAAGGCGCTGCTACAGCGCCCTGTGCAGCCGTGTTTTCCGGAAATATTGAAGTAGAACCTGAAACTAGTGTACGCCACCTGCCATGGCAGATATGACGGCGTCCTCAAGCTGAATGCGTTCGGCTATGCACTCCCCGAGGTTGGATAAATCAACGGCAAGGAATTCAACACTGTTGTCCAGAGACATGGACTCGTACTTGTCGTTAAAACGCAGGATCTGGTCGGTGGTCTCCACTATCTTCGGGTAGATCTCATCAGCGACCGAGAGAACCGAGGCGCGCCGTTCACGGTTATCAGACAGATAGCGGTACAACTGAAAATGTGCGCTGGCGGTATAGTCGATCAGGGCTTCGCAAAACGCGCGCAGCGCCTTTTCCACAGACGGTTCGGGGTTAAATGGCTGACGACCCGCCAGCTCTGTGAGCAGCGTCAGTGTCGCGTTGCGTGATGACACCAGTGCATCCAGTTTCCTGCGTGATCGTTCGCGACGGTCGACGCCACCCTTCAATTCTGCTCCCATTGTCTGCTCCTGCCTGATTTTGAATATAAATTTTTTTTGGCTGTGTCGGCCCCGCGCTTGCATCTGCCGCCGTCACCGACCCTGGCAGTCATTGTAACAAACCCCGCCTGGATGTCTCCACGCAATCTATACCTGCCGGGGTCACTGAAGAAACTGGTACGGTTTTTTTAATCGTTTATGGGTGTACGACCTGCCGCCTGGATTAATGCCCGTAAAGATAGTGATGTTATTTTCGCGGCCTTTCCCACCTGATATACCCACATCAGGATAGTTTATAATTAAGCTACTGATAAATAGTAATTTTCTGTGCTATTATCACATAACTCAACGGGTATAAATCTTGACTAAAAGACTCAACTATTATTATAGTATGCCCATGATATCGGCTGGCTTCACTTCATGAGCCCAGCACCGGAGCACTGGAAAATCTGAACACAGGATACGGACCAGCGCTACCGGCAGAGACACGCAGTACCGTATTCAACGAGGTTAGTTATGAAGCTATCAACCAAAGGACGCCATGCTGTCACAGCGATGATGGAACTGGCGCTGCAGCACAAGAAAGGACCGGTGACGCTGGCTGATATATCCGCGCAGCAGGCCATATCGATTTCTTATCTTGAGCAGCTGTTCGCACGACTGCGTCAACACGGTCTGGTGACAGGCATGCGCGGACCCGGCGGCGGTTACTGCCTTGCCCGGCCGGCAGCTGAAATCACCATAGCCAACATCCTGGCCACGGTTGATGACGTCACGCGGCGCGAAGAGCAGCCGCACACCCAGGGAGAAATCCCTGCCGGTGCACAGATGTGGCTGCGTTTGAGTAACCGTATTTATGACTATCTCAACAGTATCACCCTGGAGGAGGCCATTGAGTCTGCCACCAGTGACGCACAAACCTCGCTGTTTGGATCCGGTGTCCGGCAGACAGCAGCTTAAACATAGTCTGAAATATTTCAGCTATCAGGAGAAACAGAAATGGCATACAGCGATAAAGTACTGGACCACTACGAGAACCCGAGAAATGTCGGCTCGTTCGACAAGGGTGACAAGCAGGTCGGTACCGGCATGGTGGGTGCGCCTGCCTGTGGTGACGTCATGAAACTGCAAATCAAGGTCGGTGACAACGGCGTCATCGAGGATGCCAGGTTCAAGACCTATGGCTGCGGCTCGGCTATCGCCTCAAGCTCGCTGTTGACGGAAGGGGTAAAAGGCAAGACCCTGGACGAGGCCCGCAAGATCAAGAACACCGACATCGCGGCAGAGCTGGCACTACCACCGGTGAAGATTCACTGCTCGGTAC
>JBATFE010000010.1:0-3339 GCA_049664445.1 Gammaproteobacteria bacterium | reverse complement strand
TCCAGGGCTATACACCGGATCTGGATGAATACGGCGAGCCGGTTACGAGCCAGATCATGGATCAGTCATCGGTTCCGTGGGCATCACCTGATGGTACTGTGGCAGGTGGTACACCCACCCAGGTGCTTGATCCAAAGACTGAAGAGCTTATCTGGGTGATCAAAGGCAATACGACTGTGAAGAAGATCGTTGAAGATACAAACAGGAACTACTTTACCCGTATCTACGGTCGTGAAACCGGCAAGCGTGATCCGAATGGTACACATGTCATTCGCCCGGGCTTTGACTCCAATATCGCTACTGATAACCGACTCAAGCCTAACGAGAAGGAGGAATACGAGATTACGTATGATGCTGCAGACGTTGAGGCATGGCCGGTTACTGTCAAGCTCAAGGTTTACTTCATGAAGAAAGGCGCTGGCGGCGTCTTCCCAACAGATCCGGCTACAGGCTTCCTGAATGCGAACCTGCCAGACTGGAAGAAGAAGAAACTGGCTATCTTCGAAGTCGCTAGCAAGGAAGAAACAGTTGAGAAGTAGTCCTTCGCCTTAATCCCCCATAAGGCAAGCAAGCCCTTCACTCCGGTGAAGGGCTTCTTTATTTGGCAAGCTTTATAAACATCAATATCTGGCAAGCACACCCAGTACGAAGTGATTGTAAATGCCCGGCTTTTCTGCATTTGAGACCTACACGGGAATACCGGGAAGGTCTGAAGGTGGCCGGTAGTACCCTTTGCAGGCGCAGCAACATATCGGTGCTCAAGTGTCAGCGAACGGCAAGCAACAGATCAAACCCGGAAGTTCCTGGGGTGAGTATCTGTAACTTCGGCTAAACGCGGACTGCCGACCCTTTTCACAAGTACAGCATCTTGAATTGACAGTCTGAGATTGCGGCGAAAGCCTACGTTAGCAGAATGATAACGGGCTGAGTCGGGTAATCAGCGGGAAGTGCTGGGAGTCAGACGTGGGAATGCGCGCGTGATGGCCGTTATTGATCATGATTGATATAGTTCAAGGACGGCATGAAGACATTGAACTTGGTTTTTGAAACAACCGCTCACTTGGCCATACTTTGAGAACAGCCATACAATAACGAGGCAATATAACAATGAACACTGAAGTCAACACAGCACTGAAACGACTTAATTCAATACTCCCGTTGACCTCGGGACTGAAATCCCTAAGCGTTGATGACGCCGCTCTATACTGCAAGCTGATTAACAGCTATGTAAAGCAGGGCCGCACACTCACGCGGGATGAGGTCGGCGAACTCGTCGGTAACGCGGAGCAGGCGCTTAATAACATTGTGGACAGCAAGCTGATCGTGCTCGACGCAGTCGGTAATCCGGCCGGCGCGTACCCGTTTACCTCGGAAGAGCGTGAGCACAAGGTTCACGTCAACGGCGTGACGGTTCACTGCATGTGCGCGCTAGATGCGCTTGCAGTCAGTCCGATGTTCAATACGCCGACCATGATCGATTCACAGTGTCGCTTAACCGGTAAAAAAATCCACCTCGACCAGAACGGCACAGAATTCAGCGGTGGAACGCTAGATGTGTGGTTCGGCATCAACTGGGGTGCCGCGGCATCGGACACAGTCTGCGCCGAGTCGCTTTGCATGGAAATGATGTTTCTCGCCAACGAGTCAGTAGCCCGTGAATGGGTGGCTGAATCACCTGAAATACGCGAGATCTTCGACCTGCCATCGGCAGTTGATTTTGCCGCCGGCTTTTTCGTGCCGCTCGCCGAGAATTGCCGATTGGCAGCATAAGACGTCCCCTGTCTGGAGGACAGACTGGGATACCGCGACGGCACCATGCATATGGTGCTGGAACCGCTGGATTTTATTTCCTGCAAGGCGGCGCTGGTCCCCAGGGCTGGGGGGTTCTGATCCGCTACCACGGTGTATTTATCTTCATAGGGTTTTTGGTGCGTATTGCTACTGTTGAATATTGATTTCCAAGAGACAAGTTGCCATTCGCATGAAATATGCGAATGTCGTGTTGGTCGAACCAGGAAGTTCATGGGTTAGGTGGTTAAGTTTTCAGCTGAACGCGCCCTTTAAATACCATAGAAATAAATAGCCGATTCCAAAGGTCCGGATATTGATACACTCATCTTGCATGATACTGATTTAACCACAAGTTCCTGTTTGGGGATACCGGCTCCTCATTGAATAACACCAACTTAATTAACAATAACTTTTTGGATGGGCAGAGAATTAATTCCATTACTTTCAGTATCGACGGACATTCGCCTGTATTTGGTAAAGGACGTGTTTTGGCCGGAGTTACTCCTTTACAAGAATGGTGTGGTGAAACTCCGTCCTGGCTGTGAACGGCAGGAATGCGGCGGACACCGGAAGTTAAAGGGTTAACTCGCTATATTTTTTGCTAAACGGTGAAAGTCGACCCATTCGAGACCTTTAGCATGACGATCTAATTGCGCCCTTTGGTGGGAGCAGGCTGTAGGTGGGTGTCGTCCCCATGCGCGCCCCTCGCAGTCTAATGACATCCTTGCATAGTCAGGGTGAGTTGGGAGATGTCGGTGGAAATCTGTACCACCACCGTGACTTGACAGCCAGTGGTATTACCACAAAAGCACCCATTGAAAATTCTTTGTTTTCTATCACCAGTGAACCATCTGCCGCGAGAGAGATCAGGTGATCGATCGAGCCGTAAGCTATCGCTGGAAAGAAAGGCGCAATGCCACCTACATACCACTCGGTGTTGTGGTAGACGAGGTGCCCCTCGCGGCAAGGCAATTGAGACGCAGTCAGCAGGCGTTCCGTTAAGAACTTGTCACCCACCCAGGCCTTGACGACAAGATTATTATCGTCCCGGCGATCAAAGGTCACATGAGAGACCCAATCTTCCATCAAGGTCTGATTTGGACTTGAAGTAAATAAGATACTCGACAGTGCGATCTGATCTCCATCGTCCGCAAGCCCGTAATTTTCATACGAGCCCGTCAGGTCCGGACATTGTGAAGCTGTGTTGGTTACTGTTCTCGACCAATCGTCCGGATAGGGAGTCGTCATGCAGCTAGTAATACCGAGAAGGCAGGGAATAACAAACAGGATATAGCGTATGGAAGACATAACCGTTCACCTTGAACGCCAGCATATTGTCTGGAAGATGGGTGACGATCACCTTATTTTCCTTGGCCGCACTGCCGCCAACTGGATACTGCAGATTACCCTGATGTTTCAACTATTCGCAATGCAAATTGTAGAGGATTTAGAAAATACGCTTTAGTAAAACATTATCCTCACTCGGCATGGTGGCTTCGGTCAATGAGTTACCTTGAGTTAAAGATCCGAAAGTGGCCGGTGCAGTCA
>JBATFE010000009.1:0-6026 GCA_049664445.1 Gammaproteobacteria bacterium | reverse complement strand
GTCGACTGCGGTGGGTTCTATGCCAAGCAGGCGAGTGACGTCATCGGGATTGAAATGATAGCCACTTAGTGTGAAGCAGGCCCTTCCTTCATTAGAAGTCAAGATATTACCCTGATCAGTTGATTGTAAATATGATGAGTAATTATAGCGTATAGGTTTAATGGGTCTACGCGGAATCGTGTGGGTTGATATTGGCATTTCTGGGTAATGGCGGAAGAAATGCGGCTACGATTTTCAGCTTGAGATGGTTCTCCTCACGATGGCCATAGGCGCGTCGTTGTAGAACCCCGATACGCTGCTTGCCTGGCATCGTAAGCTCATCGCGCAGAAGTGGACCTATGCCAGGAAGGGGCTGGTCGGCCACGTGTCGCGCAGGAAATCACCGATTTGGTGCTACGTATGGCGGGGGAGAACGTCTCCTACTGCGACGAGTTCTGAAGCAGGTCCTGGCCAAATGCCTGCTCAAACTTCGCTTCTGGGGTTTCATTCATTATTCACCCCTCCCTTTATTTTCTTTACTCTAATAGCCCTAATGCTCCCAAGGCATGCTGGGAAACAAACCCGCATTTGTTGCAAACGGTAATTGCTATAGGAAGTGACTGCTCCTCCAATACATGACCGGTCAGCCCTTCTTGAATAGGGTGATTAAAATACCCATCTACAATTGCGAATGATAAATTACCGCATCTAGGGCATGGATTATTAGCCCCCTTTTCTTGCAATTTCTCGAGTATTTCATTTCGTTTATTTTCATCCATCTAATACATCCTGTTGATTTCATGAACGTATAGGGGTGTTGTGTATAGGTTGTGCAGATTATATTGCATGCCGCCTGACCCAATTATGTACCTGTGAGGTCAAAAAACTCATCCGCATTGAGATATCAACAGTTTAACATATGCTGTCTCGATCATGGTCTTTTGTGAATAGCCTCATATTTGGCCTACAATCTATCGATTAATGTTAATCGGACTTGGGGATGAGTATGGATTGGGTGCGGATACTGGCCTATATCAGCGGGACAGTGGACCAGGTTTATCGGGTGGCGGTTGACGTGGATTTGTCGAAGTTTTTCGACCGCGTTAACCACGATATTTTGATGAATCGACTCAGCCGGTTCATCCCCGATAAAGGGTTACTCAAACTCATCGGTCGCTATCTGCGGGCGGGGGTATTGATTGTGGGTAAACTCTGTCCAACGCCGGAAGGTGTCCCGCAAGGGGGGGCCGTTATCACCTTTATTGGCGAACGTCGTGTTGGATGATCTGGATAAACTTTTGGAATCCTGCCAGCTTCGCTTTGCCCGCTACGCCGATGACTTCACGATCTGTGTGAAATCCAGATCGGCGGGGTATCGCGTGATGGCGTGGGTGTCGCGCTTTCTGTCCAACAAACTAAAACTGGTTGTCAATGATGCGAAGAGTCGCGTGGTGAAAACCAACGATCTTCACTTCTTGGGTTTTATGTTTCTGGGTAAGAAAGTTCGCTGGTCAGCCCAAGCACTGGATGACTTCAAGCACCGCATACGTCGCCTGACGAAGCGCTCCTGGGGGATTTCGATGCAGCGCCGACTTCACGAATTGCGGCTATATATCCGGGGGTGGATCAACTACTTTGGTCTTTCGGAATACTACCGGCCCTTGCCCGGTCTTGATGAGTGGATACGCCGGCGGCTTCGCATGTGCTACTTGAAACAGTGGCGCAAGCCGCGCACGCGCATCCGCAATCTCATCAAGCTCGGCACCAGGACTCGAACAGCTGTGAGTCTTGGGCTAAGTTCTAAAGGTCCGTATCGTCTGGCAAGAACTCTTGCTACACAATCCGGCATGACCAATAAGTGGTTGGAGAAACAGGGGCTCGTCTCGGTTAGAGAACGTTGGATCTCGTTTCACTATGCTTGACGAACCGCCCGGTGCGGACCCGCATGCCGGGTGGTGTGGGGACTGGGGGTTAGAGACCCCCGGTTACCCGATTAGGCAGCAGTAGCTATTTGTTGAACTTAGCCGCTGCGTCACTGAAAGCAGACGTTATCGAATCCCATGCGGATTCCACACCATCTTTGATCGACTCCCACGCGTCTTCACTTGCGTCCTCGATTTCAGCAAGCTTGGTCTTTCACTTCTCAATCTTGCCTTCCAGTGCTTCGATCTGCTTGTTTAGCTCCAGTTGTGCGTCGGCGTTGACCCCAGAGGCCCTTGCCTTATGCTTGTCTACTTCTGCATCCCATTCGTCCAACCGAGCCTGTTTCTTCTGCTGATACAGTTCTTTTTCGTTCATTGCTTTCTCCTATTTAATGTTGTGGCTTTGCGCCACGCTTCACCAGAAGCGCAGCAGTAATCCCCACGATAAACCCTTCGGCGGCGGTTAAAAACAGCAGGATGATTCCTGGCACTTCTCCGGTCAGCCAGAGAAAACGAACTTGCCGTCCGGTGCGGCGCCGTGTTATGTGCTCTCATCTTCGCCCAATCCTGGAACAAGTAACATCTCGGGCAGTTAGCGGTAGAACATAGAATTTGCTTATCCTCATCCGTGATTGTGGCCTTTTGGCATGATAGGGTTATGTCGCAAAATCAGGGCTTCCATAATCAGGATAGCCAGCATTACGGCACCAGCGACATCAACCACCAGTGGATCGCTAAATATCTTAATCCAGACGAAGCCAGCCAGAACGATCAGATCAAGGATAATGGCGGCGATCAGAAAAACGAGTCGAGCACCAATTTCATGCCGGAGATAACGCAATATCCCCCAATGTACCGCTATATCCATAACCAGATAAAAGATGATGCCCAAAGCAGCAATGCGCGTCAGGTCAAAAAATAGTGTCAACAGCAAACCTAAAACGATTGTATATACGAGAGTGTGCTTCTGGATGCTACCGGGCATGCCAAAATGGCTATGGGGAACGAGTTTCATCTCAGTCAGCATTGCCAGCATCCGGGAAACCGCAAATATGCTGGCTATGATTCCGCCTGCTGTTGCCAACATGGCCAGAACAACCGTAAACCAGACTGCGTATTCGCCCAGTGCAGGCCTTGCGGCTGCGGCCAGCGAGTAATTTCTTGTTTTGATGATTTCCTGAAGTGACAGGTTACTTGCGACGGAAAAACCCACCAGCGCATATATCACAACACAAAGAGCGATGGAGATCATGATGGCTCTGCCCACATTTCGGTGCGGGTCTTTCAACTCCGAGCCACTGTTGGTAATCGTGGTGAAACCCTTAAAGGCCAGAATACCGAGCGCCGTTGCGCCGAGAAAACCCGTCATTGAGGCGTCAGGAACCGCTGTTGAGAAATTCACTTCCACCGTGTCAGCCACCATTACGCCGACAACGCCAAACAAAACGATGCCCCCAATCTTGATAAATCCGAGCACCGACGCTACACCTTCGATCATACGGTTGGCGGACAGGTTGATCAGAAAAGCCACCAGCAACAACCCTACACCCAGTGTCGGCACCAGCAAGCTGGTATCGTCGATGTCAAACAGCTGTAATGTATAAGCACCAAATGTACGCGCCAGAAAACTCTGGGCAATCACCATGGAAAAATACATCAAGAGGGAATGAAAGGCTGTTGTCACGGTGCTGCCATAAGCCTTTTCCAGGTACATGGCAATCCCGCCGGCCGAAGGATAAGCATTCGACATCTTGACGTAAGAGTATGCGCTGAATGAGACAATCACCGCGGCGATGAAGACGAGGCGAAATACCTCTGGAAAGCAAAACGCCTCAGGTCCGGGGAGGGTAAAAATAACTCCCAGCGTCCCGGCCTGAATTGGAAAGAACGAAAGCATGATGACGATGATTAGAAATTCACCACCATACTCACAGTAAGCACGCATTACAGGAGCACCGCCATGACCGACCTTAAAACCTACCGTGTATGGGACGCCAACATTCGCTGGTTTCATTGGCTAAATCTGTTATGCATGGTCGGGCTGATTGCCGTGGGCGTAGCCATCCTCAACGCCAAGGCACTCGGTGTGAGCACCGACGGCAAGGTCCTGCTAAAGACCGTGCACGTCTGGATTGGTTATGTGTTCGCAGTAAATCTGCTGTGGCGTCTGGTCTGGGCCTTTATCGGCGGGCCACATGCGCGCTGGCGGGCGATCCTGCCCTGCGGTCGCGGCTATATGAACGAGGTACGTAGCTACATAAACGATTTCAGGACAGGACGGCCACGCAAGTACCTCGGTCACAATCCGCTCGGGCGCATCGCAGTTACTCTCCTGCTGCTTCTGTTGCTGACACAGGCCATCACCGGGCTGGTACTGGCAGGTACGGATCTGTTCTACCCGCCCATCGGTTCCTGGATTGCTGGCTGGGTGGCCAACCAGGGGGTCGATCCGGCAACGCTGGTGCCCTATGCGAAGGAAATGTATGACGAAACTGCCTACGAGGCGATGCGTGCCTTCCGCAAGCCCTTCATCACTGTTCATTACTACGGCTTCTATGTGCTGCTCGTCTTCACCGTGATTCATATCCTGGCGGTCGTCATGACCGAACTGCGCGAAGGCGGCAACCTGGTATCCGCAATGTTTTCAGGCAAAAAGATACTAAGTGAACCACCATCGGATCGGATGAAAGCCGATTAGGCACAGCAACCCGGTAAGTGTGGATTGAAAGCATGCACAAACACTATGAGAATTAGCCTTGGAATAAGCATCGTATTGGTTGCGGCAGTGCTGGCGATGCCGGTGGCTGACTGACTATGTCTCACTGGCCATGCAGAAAAAGTATTACTGAAAGTCACTACTGTCCGGTAAAAACGCTGAGCACCGATTCTAACGTAATGTTCTCTATATAAAAATGATCATTTTGTGGGTGTTGTCGACAGGACGCAGGGCTGGTATTGATTTTCCAGACGGTAAAGCCGATGCCTGAAAACATCACCGATCAGGATCATGGGTAATTATTGACACTGGCAACAACTGCCTCGGTGGCGACTGCCGGTGTGCTGATTGCCGTAAAACTTGCGGCCTGGCTGCTGACGGGTTCGGTCAGTGTACTGGCGTCGCTGATTGACTCACTCATGGACGCGGCCGCGTCATTGATCAACCTCTTTGCAGTGCGCTATTCCCTGACACCCGCGGATGACGAGCACAGATTCGGTCATGGCAAGGCCGAGTCGCTGGCGGGGCTGGGCCAGGCTGCATTTATCGCAGGTTCCGCCGTGTTCCTCGTGATGCATGCTATCGACCGGCTGCTGCACCCCCGTCCCATCGTGGAGATGCAGGTTGGTATTGCGGTCATGATATTTGCCATTGTGGCTACTCTGGCCCTGCTTGGCATCCAGCGTTATGTTGTCAGGCACACAGGTTCCATGGCGATCCGTGCCGATTCCCTGCATTACATGACGGACGTGCTGACCAATCTCAGTATTATCGCTGCCCTGGTGCTGGTGTCTTTTGGCTGGGAGTCCAGCGATTCGATCTTTGCCATCGGTATTGCCGGCTACATTCTCTACAGTGCCTGGCAGATTGCCCACGACGCTTTTCAGCTGCTGATGGACAGGGAACTGCCTGAGGAAGAAAGGCAAAGGATACTGCAAGAAATGTTGACCAAAATGTTGACCAAAATGTTTACCAAACCATGCCCAAATATGTCCAAAACTGACCAAAATATGGTCAGTCTTGTTTTGTAACACATTGAAATATAGTTAAAAAATGGTGGAGGCGGCGGGAATCGAACCCGCGTCCGCAAGTCCTCTGCCATCGGCTCTACATGCTTATCCCGGTCTATTAGTTTAACTGCTTGCTACCCGACGGGCAGGGAAGACAAACAGCGAGTCCGGTAAGTTTTAGCGCATCCGCCCCGAACGAGCTTCAACGCGATCTTGTGAGAATCGACGCCTGAGTGTCACCTGTCCGAAGACCGGGGACTCTGGACGCACAAGCACGGCTCCAGTCAGACGGCACCCTACAGGGGTTTAAGCTGCGAGTGCGTAGTTGTCGTCGTTGGCAACTAAAAGTTTGCAGATGGATTTACGAGGTATCCTGCACCTCGGCATGCACCTCAGGTT
>JBATFE010000008.1:0-8607 GCA_049664445.1 Gammaproteobacteria bacterium | reverse complement strand
TGTTGATCAAGATACTTACGATAAATGTTAGAAGCAATACCAAAATCAACAGGGCCTCTAAAGAACTCTTCAAAAATACGCTGGTACCCAATATTAAGGGGATCAACTTTTATCTCATTCCCGTCATCCCAGGCAATCTGGCAGCTATGACTGCCTAATTCAGCAACGATGCAATTAGGTTCGCCGTAGGTTGCGGCCAGATAACCAATCTCGCCTTCCCTCTGTCCATCAGCGATCTCAAGTTCTATTCCGGCATTTCGCGCCAAGGCAACGATCTCGCTATTATTCTTCATGTTTCTGACGGCGCTTGTGGCTATCGCGAGAAACTTGCTTATTCCCTTGTTATGACAATATTTCGCAAAGGTTCCCAGCACGGATTCCAGTTCAGAGAGTTTATTGGGCCGAATAACTCCGTCGTATTGATTGAGTTCATTCCCAAGGTTTAATGAAATTTTGTTCAATAATTTCGTTTGGATTCGGCCGTTAACGTGATGACCGCTTACAAACTTAAAGTTCTTGCTACCCAGATCCAGGGCGCAGATAACCTCGTTCGTAAGCGCGGATTTGACGTTTGTCGGAAGAAGAAAGCCCGAATAACCCATAGTGCAGGTTCCTAATAACGAAATTTATACGCAGATACCATAATTTACTTATACAACAACATTGTTACAGTTTTGTTACGAGATCGTGAGTAGCACCGAGACGGGTCAGGCGGTTCTGCTGTTCTTCCGTACAGCCACCCGGCAGCAGACCAGGAAGTAACATGAACAGGATTCTGTGTATCGAGATCTTCTCGAATACATTGATAGGAGGGAAGACCTCAGAGCCTTCTGTTTTTCCAGAGCAGTACAATGGACGCAGCGGCCAGTCCCACCACGACTACCTTGACAAGGTTACCCGTGTTCAATACCGCCGCCCACCTGGAAGCAACAGATGTCCCGGTTGATTTGTCTGCAGCAGGTATGAAATCGTCCCGGGCATCAGGCTCTGTTTTCGGTTGAGGCGTGGCTTCCGTATCCTGATCAGGCTTGCTATCCACTGCAGGTTCCAGGGTGATACGTGCGCGCTTGCTCATGTCTGTGTCACCATTGTGTTGCTATCCAGTCATAAAGATTGTGTATTTCGCCGGCCGCTTTTCCCGTGGTTTCGAACTCAGTTACGGCACGCCCATCGATGAGCGCGTGACTGAAAGCGGCCCGCTGCGAGATGCTTACCGGTGAAACCGGCAGTTCATAAACAGCAAGCGCTTCACGGGCCTCCCTGACGATGGCTGTCTCTCCACCACGATGTGGTGGCGGGCAGGCATTGAGCACGATGGCACTCCGGTTTCCCTGCTTCTTGACAATCTTCACCGATTCGCCGATTGCTTCAAGGTCCAGGATGGCGGGTCGGCTAACAATAACGACCAGGTCTGCCAATTCTGCTGCGGTGGCCGCATCGTGACTGCTGTGGGGGGCTGTATCCAGCAATATCAGATCCTTGCCTTGTTGCTCCAGTTCGACCAGTATCGTGGACAGGTTGCGGGCCTCATGGCGGAAAACTTCAGGCGTCTGGTGTTGCCGCCGACGCCTCCAGGCGCTGGCGCTTGCCTGGGGGTCGATATCGATAATCGCAACATCACGGCCCTGTTCACTGGCCAGCACAGCAAGGTGAAGGCAGAGGGTTGTCTTCCCCGTACCGCCTTTCTGGGCAAGTAAACAGATAGTTCTCATGTTCGCTCAATAACTCTGACATTCATTACAATCGCGCGTGTATTCTGCCCCGATTTGCAACTTTTATCCATTTTTACGCAGGCGAAACGCAAACAACTCGCAGCGAGACGTGATCGGGGTGGCCTGGGTACAGGTCTTCCGGATCAGTTGATTAAACCTGGGGGGGCTGTGCGGTACAGGCAGATACCTTATATGCAGGCAACGGGACGCTATAAATCGACTGCGCTGCCTGTTTCAGGCCTTGCGTCTTGATGGTTTGGGAAGTGCGCACTTTTCCCGCTCACCCTGGAACAGGCTAAATCCTTCCTGTTTCTCCACATAGTTGAGTAAATCGATGATGTGGTTTTGGGCATCCGCAAGCCGCTCACGACCCTGTATATCATTTGCATTCCCGGCCTTGCGAAGAGACTCCAGGCTCTGTTTCACTGCCTGGCTATCCTTCAGGGGCGATTGCCCAAGACGTTCCTTGAAGTCGTAGTAGGATATGGTATCCAGTTCATGTCCGTGTTCAAACTCCATGGTGTGCATGATTATCTTTCCGAGTGCCTTCTGCTCGGGCAGGAAGAAATTAAATGGCCCAACCGGATGTCCTGTTGTAGAGGTGGCAAATGCCTTGCGTACAGCGGTCGTGAGTTCTATCACCTCCGGGTCCTGGGTGTAGGGGCCGTAGCGATTCACTGCCGCAGACCAGCCAAAGTAACGCACCATGAGGTAAAGTGTCTCCTCGGCATAGCTGCCATCCGGATAACGCTCCTTGAGAACATCGAGCCCGCCGAGTTCCAGAATCTTGTAGATCCGGCTTTGCAAATCCTCACAGGCCGAGAGGAACGGGTTGACATACAGCGCAGTTATCCGCTCACGTTCCTTTTCGCGCTCCTGCTCACGGCTGTGTGCCCAGGTCAGGACAGCCCATGTACCCATTGCCAACGGAATCAGCCACTGCATGATAAATCCTCGTTTATATGGCGATCAAAAAGTCTGAAAGATGGCGACTAGTATATAGTTTAAAGACTAGTCAGGCATTCATTTTAGTCAAGCTTTGGGTAGTTGTTCCGGGATTGCGCGAGTACATTGATGAATTAACGGGCGAGTGGGCTCCGGGTACGGATGGCTAACCCGCCGGCTGCACCCGCCTGGGACGCGCACGCCTCCGGACGGTGGCGCTGCGACTGTAGTAGCGAATAGCCGTTTCACCAATCAGTTGACTGACGGTTATTACCGATGCCCCCCCCAGCACGGCTTTGGTGCGCGGTTCGAGGTTAAACAGGTAGGGCAACAGAGATGTGCCGGAGGCCAGACCCGAGGCAGCGATAATCGCGGCCATTTCCTTCAACCGCGCCCGATCATCAATGTCGTGGCCAAATAGCATCGCGATCTGCAACAGCAGCGTCATGTTCAGGCGGATCATGACCGAAGACCCCATGGTAATGCCGATGAGTTTCAATGGAGGGGCGAGCGCCGGAATCAGCGTTGGGAGGTGCATCAGCGCGCCACCCAGGATCGATAGCGGAGCTTGCCCCGCGACAAAGCGCCTCGCCAACTGTTTCGGATCGTCATCGGGGTGACGCTCCTTCATCATCTGTACCTGCTTGCGTATCTCACCCTTGCGCAGACCCATAAAAAAGTAGAAAAACTTCTCGGTCGATAGCCCCCAGTGTCTCGTCGTGGTAAGTGCATGCGTTGCCATTGGTGATCTCCTTGCGAGTGGTAAGCGCAGGACCATCGTCACGTTGCGCGTACCGGAAGCATAAACCATGCCCGTCGGCAGAATCCACCGATTGAATGGCCCCCACGGCCGTTGCACAGCTACAGCGACTTGAAGAACAATGCGGCCAGGAATCCCATCAGGGTTGCCAGGCCGATCACCGAGCCGCCCTTGAAATAGGCTTCCGGCAGCATGGTCTGGGCAATCATGGTGAGCATTGCCCCGGCGGCAAGACCCTCGACGAGCGACAGGGAAAAATCGCCCGCGCCGACAAAGAACAGGCTGCCAAGGGCTGCGCCTATGCCGGTCAGTAACATCAGCGACGTCCACATGGTGATGACCCGGGTCACCGAGAATCCCTGTTGCCGCATGCCAATGGAACTGAACAACGCTTCCGGGTAGTTGGACAGAAACAGGCCCGCGATCAATGCCAGGCTGATCTCGTGATAGGTCAGGCTGGCACCGATGACCAGCGATTCCGGTATGCCATCGAGAAAGATGCCGAGCCAGATCGCCAGCGGCGCACCCTTGATGGTACGCTGTCGTGCTGCCATCTCCTCGGCAGCGGGGATCAAGCGGCCGGCATCCAGTTTTCTGATGGCCGTGTTGACCCAGCGCAGGCTGCGGGCGGAGTCGAAGCCCTGCCGGTTTTCCAGGTAGGTGGTCACATCCCGGTCCTCCAGGTATTCGCGCACCCTGCGTTCCACTTCCGGCACGGTCTGCAGCAATTCCAGGAAGTCTTGTCTGCGCAGTACCCATGCACTGGTCTTGCGGGTGGCAACGGCCGAGGAGGTGTGCCTGGCGCCGGTTAGTAATGCCATCCCCCCGAAGGCATCGAAGGCGTGCAGGGTCTCGCGTCTTGTGACCGGGTCGTTCGGGTGAATCAGGGACACCTCGCCCTTGGCAATCACGTACATCCGGTCCGCCTGCTCACCCTTCTGAAAGAAGGTCTCGCCGCGTTTGTAATGCTTGAAGAGCAGGCGCGCGGCCACATCTTCGGCTGCCCCGGGTGGCAGGTGATCCAGCACCGGCGAACGCCGGATCCGTGCATTGACCTTGCAGAAGGCCAACTCCTGGCGTTCGAACTGTTCCAGGGGTGGCAGATTTCCCTTGCTGCCAAGACAGACGACCGCTCTTTCGATCCAATCCTGTGTCTGATCATCATCCAGATTCTGACGTTGTCTCAGGTAGCTGGCGATCTCCTCGCCGCGCAACCAGGTATGTACCGCCTGGCGCAGTCGTGACGAACCCTCCAGCAGGAAGTCGAGGTCTTTTCTGCGCAACAGCCAGACGCTGGTATCCCGGGTGGCCACGGGCAGGGTTGCATGCGGCATACCGGTCAGCAGTGCCATGCGGCCGAAGGCACTGCCCTTGCCCAGCACCTCGAAGCGTTCCATGCCACGTTGCGGGTCACGCAGTTCAACCTCGCCATCGGCGATGATGTACAACGCATCGGGCGGGTCACCCAGGTGGTAGAAGGAAACCCCTCTCTCGCAGCGCTGGGAGCGCATGGCATTGGCAATGCGTTTGAAATCCTCAGGTGCCAGGTTGCGGAATATATCGATACGTTCGAGGTTGGAAAGAATGCGCCTGAAGCGCCGGTGTTCCTGGCGCCGCAGGTGATAGATGGTGGTGGAGGCCTTGCGCAGGAAACCGCCGTAGTCATTGATGATTTCGTTGAGGACAAAAAACAGTACACCGCCAATCATGCAGCCGGTCGCCAGTGAGAAATAATGGCCACGGTCGAAAGCCGGCACCACCAGGTCGATGGTCAGTGCTGCCAGCAGGGCACCGCCGCCGAACGCCACCAGCGCTGCCGCGACCCTGTCGCGAGGCTTCCAGAACAGTGCGGTTATCGCACCCAGCGGCAGTGAGCAGGCGCTGATGATGCCCATGGTGAATGCCGTCGTTACAACCTGTCCGTCCATGCATGATCAACTTGAATGATAATGATTAATACTCATAATTCGAACAATGTCACTGCAACGTGAATGCGGCTTTCAATAGTGGTGACAACCTGTTCTGGTGGCCATCATATTGCTACATGGGTGAGGCAGTAATAAAGCTTATCAGGTACCGGTGTCGTCGGATGGGGAATCCGCTGGTGTCGTGTTTATGCGATTGATCAGGCTGAAGGCATTCCAGAGCATCGGCAGGGCAGGGCCGAGCACCTGTCCACGCATGATCTGGTGGAGTGTGAGTCCCATCACGCCAATGAACGCCACGGTCTTGAGGTCGATGCTGCCGGCGCTCCCGTTCCTGAGCAGTTGCTCGATACCGGTCAATCCGGAGCGCAAGGGGGTAAATGCAGAGTCATCCTGCTTCTGGCAGTCTGTGATTTCGAACAGGGCCAGTTGCGGGAGCCGTTCCAGCAGTTCCGTATTCTTTTCCAGCGAGTGCAACAGAATGATACTGCCCGTTGTGCAGTTGGTCCTTACTTCGTCAACACCTGCCAGACCTTCGAGTTGCTCCCTGATCGCGTCGAAGTAGGTGGGGTCCTTGCACTTTTCCCTGACTTGCAGCCGTATGCGGCCGCGCGCCTGGTGGACAATGTGTGCATTGGGCATCATGGGATCGGCTTCAGTGACGGATGCTGCCTTCCATGCCATCCTCGAACCGATCTTCGCCAGCGGCGTCAACTGCATCACCCGCATCACCCGCATCAGCGACAACTTCACGGGCATCAACGAGTTCTTCCTCGACCTCGGCGACGATATCATCAACAGTCTCGTTGATTTCCTCGACGACTTCCCGGGCTTTTTCGTAGGCACGAATGCCGCTCTTCATTGCTTGACGCGCCATGGGGCGAACGATGGGTGCAAGGGCGCTCACGGCCACAGGAATCAGCATGGCGACACCGATACCAAGTGCGATGCCTTTAATCAGGTTGTCACTACGAGCCATCAAATTCTCCCTATTCCAAATATGACAAGTTTACCTTATTTTATGTCAATAATTGCGTGTTCTCTAGGCAATCTTCCCGGCCCTGACCGTATTCCGGCTCTTGTCAAATCGTGAGTGAGGGGTATGATCGTATGACAGCGCTAACCTGGAGCAATAGCATCATGAACCGCATTCTCATGACCGGTATTACCTTCAGCGTATTCATGGCTGAAGCAATCATTCATTACAACATGGGCACGGCCAAATCGAATGGACAGTTCCGCCTGCGGCTGCCGCCGGCGAAGGAACTTGCCAAAATCGCGGCCGTGACCGGGACCTTTTCCGTTATCAGCGGGGTGCTGATCGATTCCCTGCAGCGACGCATCAGGTAGTCTGTTTGAATGATTGCACCCTGACTTCCTGTCGGGGTGGGATATTACCGGACCCTGCTATTTCAGTTTCTCGACCTTGTCTGTTGCTTCCCATGGCACGTCGAAATCCGTGCGTCCCATGTGCCCATAGACCGCCAGCTTCTGGTAAAACCCGCCGCTCTCGGCGCTCAGCGTTTTCAGGCGCAGGTCGCGCACGATAGCGCCAGGTCGGAAATCAAAAACATCATTAAGTCTTGTAGCGAGCTCGCTGTTCTCGATTCTGCCGCTGCCAAAGGTGCGCACCCGCACGCTCACAGGATGCGCATGGCCGATTGAATAACTCAACTGAACCTCGCATTCATTGGCAAGTCCGGCGGCGACGATGTTCTTGGCCGCATAGCGTGCTACATAGGCGCCGACCCGATCGATACGCATCGGATCCTTGCCGCTAAGCGCGGCGCCACTGTGGCGGGAGTATTCACCGTAGGAATCGATGCCGGTTTTCCTGCCGGTCAGGCCGGAGTGCACTAACGGGCCACCGCCGACCCTGATGCCGCCATGATTAACAGAAATGGCTGTCTTTTTATCCATACCAAACTGTTCGTTGCCAAGCACGGGTTCAATAACCTCTGCTATCAGGTCTTCACGCAACTGTTGCAAGTCCGGTCTTTCATTATCAGTCTGGGTGGCAACCAGCGTGACGCTGTGGATGCGTTTCGGTTTGCCGTTGTGGTATTCGATACCGACCTGCGTCTCTCCATCGGGTATCAGGTAAGGCAGTTTTTTCGCCACTTCCGGTGAGTCCATCGCATCCGCGAGTCGATGTGCCAGCCAGATGGGTAACG
This sequence comes from Gammaproteobacteria bacterium, assembly GCA_049664445.1. GTDB lineage: Bacteria > Pseudomonadota > Gammaproteobacteria > UBA9214 > UBA9214 > UBA9214. The sequence continues at coordinate 1,091 of JBATFE010000008.1, read as the reverse complement.
GCATCAGGGCGGGTGTCTGATCACAGGCATAACCGAATACGGTTGCCTGCTGCCGACCGGGAATACGATCCAGTGCCTCGTCATCCATGGCATCAAGATCCAGCGGCATATAGTCAGTGACTGTGTGGTCCATGAAGCTGGTCAGGATGGTACAGGCGTCGGCATCCAGTACGTCATTCGGGTAGCCAATGCCGCGAATCACCTGGCGAGCAATACCCGGAATGTCGAGCTTTGCCTTTGACGCAAAGTGGGTGGAGATAAACATGACGCCGCTGGCGACCGCGCATTCGGCGACAATCCGGGAGTCCGGGTCCTGCCTGAGGAAATGGTCGACAATGGCATCGCTGACCTGGTCGCAGAGCTTGTCGGGGTGTCCGCTTGTTACGGACTCGGAGGTAAAGATAAAGTCATTGCTCACGCCACAATCTCCTGTTCATCGTCGTCTTCCAGCAAAGGTTCTTCTGACCAGTCATCGTCATCCAGTACGATATCATGGGGAGCTGCTGGCTTGGTGAACTCATTCACAATCAGTGGCAGCATCACACCGCCTGCGATGACCAGCAGGTCAGCGGGTCCCATCGGGGTAGTCCCCAGCAGGCGCCGGGTGCCGGGCAGGTAGCTGACCAGTGCCTGGAGCCCGCCCATGCCCAGGATTGCCTTGGTCAGGTGCGGGTTTGGCTTCAGATTACTGCCGCCGAAAACATTGCGGTAGGGAGAACGCGAGCTGTAGGCATGGGCGAGCTCGTTCACCGTCAGCGTGTTGAAGGCGAGTGTGCTGGCTGCCGCGCCCACCCCGTAGCGTTTGATGCCGAAGAGATAGGCACCCAGTGTGCCCAGCCCGATAACGCCCGACTCGAAGGCCATGCGCTTCAGGTCACGTCCACCGATGATGGCTTCGTCAGGATCTCGTGGCGGGCGATCCATAATGTCCGGCTCGGCAGGTTCCATCGATAGTGCCAGGCCAGGGAAGATATCGGTCACCAGGTTGATCCATAGTAACTGCATCGGATTCATGGGCTGACCAATGCCGAATACCAGCCCGGCCAGCATGACCTCGATCTCGGTGAGGTTGGTCGAGATCATGAAATGGA
>JBATFE010000007.1:0-2495 GCA_049664445.1 Gammaproteobacteria bacterium | reverse complement strand
AGTCGCAGTCGATATAGCGTTGTTGGTAACTCTGGTACTGGTTCTTGCGGATCAGCCCCATGGTGGAATTGTTGAACATCACCACGGTAATCGGCAGCGCATAGTTCACCGCGGTCATCAGTTCCATACAGCACATCTGGAAACCGCCGTCTCCGATAATCGCGAGGGTCGGCTTGTGCTCTGCAAAGCGTGCGCCGATGGCTGCCGGTATCGCATGACCCAGCGAAGAAATACCGGAGTTCGGATAAAAACGGTTACCGCTGGAGACGTTAAAAAAGTTCTGCGCGAAGATCAGGTTGTCATCGAACACCACCAGGTCTAGCGGGAAATGTTGCTCGAGGCGCTTGTAGAAACTTTCTACCAGTGCGAAGCCGGACCTGAATATCTTGCTGCTACCGGCATCGCGCTGTGCCACCGGATCATTCACGGCGATTTGTTTACGTACCGCCTGGCGATCAACGCCCTGGGCGTCCATCATCCTGAGTACACCGCGCAGTGTTGATTTGATATCACCGGTCACGGCGACGTCGGCCTTGAACACCTTCTCGATCTGCTCGGGATTACTGTCGACCTGGGCAATTTTCTTGTTGTGCAGCAGGGAATCGTCCCACAGGTAACTGGTACGCTCGTTAAACCCGGCGCCGAGGAAAATAATGGCATCCGCATTCTCGACAATGTACTTGTAGGCATAGCCGGTCGAGGTCACACCCAGGCTGCCCAGCGACAGCGCGGACTGTTCACTGATGACGCCCTTGCCTTTCATGCTGCTGGTCACCGGAATGTTGAGCGAATCACTCAGCTCGGATACCTGCTGCTGTGCACCGGACTTGATGCAACCATAGCCCGCCACGATGACCGGATTGCGCGACTCCAGTATCAGTCCAGTCAAGGCGTCAATCAAGCGGGTATTTTCAGTGGCAGCGGGATCCGGCTGCTCCGTGACGACGCGCTCCAGCAGGTCGGCATCAACCAGTTCCTTCTGCACGTTGAACGGGATGCACAGCAACACCGGCCCGGAGTTGGGTGACAACAGTACCCTGGACGCCTGGTTCAGCACGTTCGCCAGGTAATCGGTGCGTTCCACGACCTTGCGATAGCGGGTGATGCTTTTGAACAGTTCATCCTGGTCGATGCTGCCGCCCTCACCCGAACTTTCCTGCAGGCCGCCCTTGCCAAAGATATGGGTGGAGGTTTCACCGGTTACCACCAGGATCGGTTGCCGGTCCGCGTAGGCATTGGCAATCCCGGTTACCAGGTTGGTCGCACCCGGACCTGCGGTGGTGATGCAGGCAGCTATCTTGCCCGAGGCACGCGCGCAGCCACAGGCCATGAAGGCCGCGCCCTGCTCATGCTTGGCAAGCACGCTCTTCACGCTTGAATGGTAGAGGCTGTCGTAAACCGGCTGGACATGGGCACCGGGCATACCGAAGATGTACTCGATACCGAGCTTCTCCATGTATTTAACGATCAGCTCGCTGACGGGTATCTTCATGAATTCACGGCGTCTCCGTAAGACGTGACATTGTAATGCCTTTTGTCGTGTTTCACACATATTAAGGGTCGCCTGTCCGCTGCCGTTAATATTTTATCTTATTGATATATATATTATTTTTATGGACAAGGGCAGACATCATGACTCCCAAAGTGGATAGAACCACGGGCACAAAAGGAACCCGTTGCGCCAGACCCTGATGGCACTGACTGAATACCGCAACGGCCGCCAGGCAGGCACGCCGTGGCAAATTTTGCACCGGCGGCCCATGTGGCGCATTATCCGGGCGGGCGTGTCAAAAAACCGGGCATGACGACCGGACACTCCCGACTATTCAAGAGCATAACAACTCAACAGGAGAAATCACTTTGAAACAAGCAAACAGAATTTACGGCATGCTTGCCGCAGTAGCCGTGGCCGGCTCATTGGTCATCACCGCGACCGATGCCAGTGGCATGGGTATGGGTAGCAGTTCCAGCAGGAATTCCGATCGCGGCTATGGACCAGGCGGCGGCTATGGCCGCGGCTACGACAATGGCCCAGGGCAGGGCTATGGACCCGGACAGGGACAGGGTTATGGTCCCGGTCAGGGACAGGGCTATGGCCCCGGTCAGGGACAAGGCTATGGCCCCCGCGGTTATCAGCAGGAACCTGGCAGTGACAGTGAACCGGCTGCCGACATGGGCGGTGGCCGCGGTTATGGTCCGGGCAATCAGGGTGATCGCGGTTACGGTCCAGGCGGACGCTATGGCTCAGGCCCAAGCGGTGACCGTGAGGGCGGTTCCGGCTTCGGTATGGGCGGCGACCGCGGTTACGGCCCGGGCGGACGCTATGGCTCTGATCGCGGCCGCGGTTATGGCCCGGGCGGACGTTATGGTTCTGATCGCGGCGGCTATGACTCTGGTCGCGGCCGCGGCTATGGTCCGGGCGGCGGTTACGGCCCCGGCGACGAGGGTAACAGCGGTTCCGGCTTCGGCATGGGCGGCCGCTAAAGCACCGGAAA
>JBATFE010000006.1:0-5864 GCA_049664445.1 Gammaproteobacteria bacterium | reverse complement strand
CCGCGAACACTGTTTACAAAACAATCGCGGCGAGACGCCGCTCCTGCAGGTTAATTAATTTTCTGGCGTAGCCGTGATTCGCCAGTCGTCGCCAACAGCACGTATATCGTTAATTGATAGCTGCACCCTTTGCGCCATCGTAGCCAGTCCCGGCAGGGTAAACAAACCCAGTGCCGTATCCCCCATCAGGTGTGGCGCCATGTAGATCACCAGTTCATCTATCAGGCCGGCCTGCAGCAGCGCGCCACACAAGGTCGCACCGGCTTCGAGATGCACCTCGTTCATCTCCAGCGTCCCGAGGTGCTGCAGCACCGCTGCCAGATCCAGCCGCTGGCCCTGCAACGGCAGCGTAACAACCTCAACATCCCGTCGCACAAGCCGAGCAATCTGTTCAGCACCAGTCACACCCGTTATCACCAGTGTTTTACCGGGCATTTGCAAAAGCCTCGCACCCGGCGGCGTACGCAGACGACTGTCCAGTATGACACGCAGTGGCTGCCGGGCTGACTCCTGTGCAGCCTCACCGGGACGTGCCGTCAGTGACGGATCATCGGCCAGCACGGTGTCAATGCCCGTCATAATGGCTGAACTGCGTGCCCGCAACCGGTGCACATCGCGGCGTGCGGCCGTGCCGGTGATCCACTGGCTTTCACCGCCGGCCATGGCCGTACGGCCATCGACACTCATCGCCAGCTTGCAGCGCACCCGGGGGCGTCCGTGACGCATGCGCATGATGAAGCCCGCGTTTAGCTGTTCCGCTTCCGCGGTGAGCACACCACAGCGGGTATCGATACCCGCTGCTCGCAACGCCGACAGGCCTTTCCCGGCAACGTGCGGGTTCGGATCCTGCATCGCGACAACGACGCGCGCGACACCGGCAGCAATCAACGCCTCTGTACAGGGCGGGGTGCGTCCGTGGTGACAACAGGGCTCCAGTGTCACATAGGCCGTGGCACCGGCCGCCTGTTCACCGGCCTGCTGCAGGGCATGGATCTCGGCGTGCGGCCCGCCGGCACGCTGATGCCAGCCCTCGGCAACGATGGCATCCGCCTTTACCAGCACGCAGCCCACGCGTGGATTGGGATCGGTGCTTGTCAGGCCACGCTCTGCCAGACGCAGGGCACGTGCCATGTAGACGTGATCGGTTGCAGGATTCATTCTATTCAGGGAATGCAACAGCAACAGACAGGGAACGGCTGCTGCCGGCGATGCTAGTCATCCGGCAATAGCGAGATCTGGTCCCTGGTGTCTTCCGCGGTCGGTTCCTTCTCAAGGCGTTCGATCTCTTCGCGAAACTCGTTCACATCCTCGAAGCTGCGGTACACCGAGGCGAAGCGTACAAAGGCCACCTGGTCCAGCTGGCGCAACTCGTTGACCACCCACTCACCCAGTTGCCGCGAGGCTATTTCGCGTTCACCACTGGCACGCAGGCGTTGCTGTATGCGCATGATGGCCGCGTCGACACGTTCCGATTCTACCGGTCTTTTTTCCAGTGCACGCATCATGCCCGCAACAAGCTTGCCTTCATCAAAGGGCTCACGTGCGCCACTGCCCTTGATAATACGCGGCATCACCAGCTCCGGCGATTCAAAGGTGGTAAAGCGTTCGCCACAGTCCAGGCATTCACGCCGGCGCCGCACCTGCGCACCCTCGCTGGCCAGCCGCGAGTCGATGACCTTGGTGTCCTGTTTTCCGCAGAAGGGGCAATACATAACGCTGTCTTCAATCCGGCTTAACTGGACGCATACACGGGAAAACGCCTGCACAGTTCAAGTACCTTGCCGCGCACGCTGGCAATGGTGTCCTGGTTGTCAACATCATCCATGACATCACACATCCAGCCGGCAAGTTCACGGGCCTCGGTCTCGCCACAGCCACGCGTGGTGATCGCGGGAGTGCCGACACGGATTCCACTGGTCACAAACGGTGACTGCGGATCATTCGGCACGGCATTCTTGTTGACGGTAATGTTGGCCGCATCCAGGGCCGCATCCGCCTGCTTGCCGGTGATGCCCTTGTCAATCAGGTCCACCAGGAACAGGTGGTCGTCGGTACCGCCTGATACCACCTTGTAGCCACGTGCGAGCATCACCTCGACCATGGCACGCGCGTTATCCAGCACCTGCTGCTGGTACTCCCTGAAGGACGGCTCCATCGCCTCCTTGAAGGCCACCGCCTTGGCAGCAATGACGTGCATCAGGGGACCGCCCTGGATGCCGGGAAAGATCATCGAGTTGAGTTTCTTTTCCACCTCGGCATTGGCACGCGCCAGGATCAGGCCGCCGCGTGGACCACGCAGGGTTTTATGCGTGGTGGTGGTGGTGACATCGGCAATATTGACCGGGCTCGGGTAGATGCCGGTTGCAACCAGGCCCGCCACATGCGCCATATCCACCAGCAGCCAGGCGCCAACACTGTCGGCAATGTCACGGAAGCGTTGCCAGTCCACTTGCAGTGAATAGGCGGAAAACCCGGCGACCACCATCTTCGGCCGGTGCTCTTTCGCCAGCGCCTCGACCTGGTCGTAATCGATCGCACCCGTTGCGTTATCCAGACCGTACTGCACGGCATTGAATATCTTGCCCGAAAAGTTCACCTTTGACCCGTGGGTCAAGTGCCCGCCGGCATCCAGGCTCATGCCTAGGATGGTGTCACCCGGCTGCAGCAGTGCCAGGTAGACCGCCGCATTGGCCTGTGACCCGGAGTGCGGCTGCACATTGGCATAATCCGCCTTGAACAGCGCCCTGGCCCGGTCAATCGCAAGTTGCTCGGCGATGTCCACATACTCGCAGCCGCCGTAGTAGCGCTTGCACGGATAGCCCTCGGCATACTTGTTCGTCAGCACTGATCCCTGCGCCTGCAACACCCGCGGGCTGGCATAGTTTTCGGAGGCAATCAGTTCGATGTGATCTTCCTGCCGTTGGCGCTCGCCCTGCAGCGCACCCCAGAGTTCATCGTCGTAGCCGGCGATCTGCATATCTTTATCAAACATTTCATATAACCTTATGATGTGGACTAGAAATATCCCGCTTCCAGGAGGCGCTAGATAATAGCCGATCTGCCAGGGTCATGCGAACAGCCCGACTCATTGCCCCAGCAACGCCTGCACGACTGCCGTCCAGGCCAATGCCAGGTTATCCCGGTTATAGCCGCCACCGCCCATCGCCAGCAGACGCCCCTCGCAGTGCCGCCCGGCCAATAGTAACAGCCGTTGTGTCGCATGACGGTGGGCCGCCGGACTGTATCGCAAGTGTGTGATCGGATCGCCGGCGATACTGTCCGCGCCACACTGAAACAGGATAAATTCAGGCCGCCGCGCATCAATGAAGGCCTCGACCCGCTCCCAGGCCATGAAAAATGCAGCATCGTCGGCCTGCGGCGGCATCGGGATGTTCAACTTGGTGCCGCGTGCCGCACCACGACCGGTCTCCGCTTCACTGCCGGTGCCGGGGTATAGATAACGGCCGTCCTCATGCAGGTCGGCGAAGATCAGGTCCGGATCCGCTTCAAAACTGTAGAACACCCCGTCGCCATGGTGCGCATCGATATCGACATAGGCAATACGCTGCAGGTGATACTGGCTGCGCAGGGTCTCGATGGCGATGCCGCAATCGTTGAAGACACAAAACCCGGCGGCACTGTCACGGCGCGCGTGGTGCAATCCCGCAATCGGCACGAACGCCTGCCGGCATTGCTGTCCCAGTATGCGCTCGATCGCATCCAGCACACTGCCGACGACATAGCAGGCGGATTCATAGATACCCCTGGGTGCCGGGGTATCACCACCATCCAGGTAGCCTTCCCCGCTGGCCGACTGCCGGATAACGCGATCCACGTACGCCGCGGTATGAAAACGCTCCAGTACCGCGCGTTCGGCAGACACCGGCGTACACTGCTGTACACGCTGATCCAGTCCGTTGTTACACGCCTGTTGCCAGAAGGCACCCAGGCGGTCCGGGCCGAACGGGTGGCCCGCGCCAAAACCGTAACGGGCCAGGTCATCACCAATGTAGACGCAGGGGGCGGTCGGCATAGTCGTGTTTACCTGTTTGCATCACGTCATTCACACTTTCGCGGACTTGACAGGATTGCATTGGATGGAACAATTAACAATCAGTTATGTGATTCTTCTCATGTAATAACTTCACTCTGCCCTGATCCAGTCCATTGTAGCTTGCCCGCCAGAAAGCGGCGCCTATAATGTGCGTCCATTGTTAAACGATCCGGGATTCGCAATTCAATGGCGCAGTACGTGTATACCATGAACCAGGTGGGCAAGGTCGTCCCGCCCAAGCGCAGGATTCTAGAGAATATTTCGCTGTCTTTCTTTCCCGGCGCCAAAATCGGCGTACTCGGCCTGAACGGTTCCGGTAAATCCACCCTGCTGCGCATCATGGCGGGCGAAGACAAGGACATCGAGGGTGAAGCCCGCGCCCAGGCCGGTATCAATGTCGGCTACCTGCCGCAGGAACCGACACTGGACCCGAACAAGGATGTGCGTGGCAATGTCGAGGACGGGCTCGGTGAAGTCAAGACCCTGCTGGATCGTTTCAATGCCATCAGCGACCGTTTTGCCGAGCCCATGGGCGATGATGAAATGAATGCCCTGCTGGAAGAACAGGGCAAACTGCAGGATGCGATCGATGCCGCGGGTGGCTGGGAACTGGACCGCAAGCTGGAAATCGCAGCCGATGCACTGCGCCTGCCACCCTGGGACGCCGATGTCAGTACCCTCTCCGGCGGTGAACGGCGCCGTGTTGCACTGTGCAAACTGCTGCTGACCAATCCCGACATGCTGCTGCTGGACGAACCGACCAACCACCTCGACGCGGAGAGTGTCGCCTGGCTGGAACGCTTCCTGGTCGACTATCCCGGCACGGTGGTCGCCGTCACCCATGACCGCTACTTTCTCGATAATGCCGCCGGCTGGATCCTGGAGCTTGACCGCGGTCACGGCATTCCCTGGGAAGGCAACTACTCGTCATGGCTGGAGCAAAAGGAACAACGCCTGGAGATTGAGGAAAAACAGGCCTCCGCCCGGCAAAAGGCGATGAAGGCCGAACTGGAATGGGTGCGCTCCGGTGCCAAGGGCCGGCATGCCAAGAGCAAGGCCCGGCTGGCGCGTTTCGAGGAACTCGCCGCACAGGAATCGCAACAACGCAACGAAACCAAGCAACTGTTCATACCCCCGGGTCCGCGACTCGGTGACCTGGTGATCGAGGCCAACCATCTAAGCAAGCGTTTTGGCGACACCCTGCTCTACGAAGACCTCAGTTTTAATCTGCCACGTGGCGGCATCGTCGGCATCATCGGCCCGAACGGCGCGGGCAAGACAACCCTGTTCCGCATACTGACCGGCGCAGAGCAAACGGATTCCGGTGAGTTGCGTATCGGCGAAACGGTCTCCATCGCCTGCGTCGACCAGAGTCGTGACAGCCTCGATGGCAACAAAACCGTGTGGGAAGAAATCTCCGACGGCCAGGACATCATCACCGTCGGCAAATATGAGCTGAACTCGCGCACCTATGTATCGCGCTTTAATTTCTCCGGCGCAGACCAGCAGAAACATGTCGGCACCCTGTCGGGTGGCGAACGCAATCGTGTACACCTGGCGAAGCTGTTAAAGAGTGGTGGCAATGTGTTGTTACTGGATGAACCCACCAATGACCTGGATGTAGAAACGCTGCGCGCCCTCGAGGAGGCGTTGCTGGATTTCCCGGGCTGTGCCGTGGTGATATCACACGATCGCTGGTTCCTTGACCGCATTGCAACACATATACTGGCGTTCGAGGGAGACAGCCAGGTTGTCTGGTTTGAAGGCAATTATGCCGACTACGAAGCCGACAGAAAACGTCGACTGGGGG
>JBATFE010000005.1:0-13292 GCA_049664445.1 Gammaproteobacteria bacterium | reverse complement strand
GTTTCAAACAATCCAGGGTCTGTCATGTCTGCATTAGTCGGTGCGCAAACGTCATTGTTACCAAGCAGTACGGTAACCATGCCGGCCCTGCCTTCCGGCAACGCCGCCGCATCCGCCACAACGCCCTGCGCCTGCGCGGTGAAATCCGCCATCACCGCACCACTCTGCGCATGATTGAAGACCGGGTCCCGCGTTGCATTGTTCTCGTAATAGCCGGCGGTAAATACGGATTCATAGCGTTCATTGAACGCGTCAACAGTATCCGCGCCATCGTAGCCTGTGGACCAGACATGTTCATGAAACGGCTCACCAATGGACCCCTCTGAAGATTCACCCTCGCCGATCGAATCACCGATATTGAACTGGCTTGAAGGGTAGGAGAAATTGATCCCGTAGAGAATCATGCGCAGCAAGACCAGCATATCGGCCGTGTTAAGCACACCATCCGGATCGGGTACACCATTGAGCAGCGGCGCCACATCGCCATGCAGAACAGCATCACCCGACAATGCCCGACTGCCATACAGGAACTGCAAACCGTGCAGGTAGTCCGGTATGCCGATATCACCATCCAGCGTGATATCGCCATCGGATACATCGGCCTGCGTGGTGGTATGCAACAGGATCGCGCTCATGAACAGCAAGATGGACAGACAACCGAACAATCTCTGTCGAGAAATCGATAGAGAACCGGGTTTAGGCGCAGGCAGGTTCATGGGCTATCGATAAAGGTTACTGGTTTAGTCGATCTCAACATAGCAGAATTCGTATCCGCCGGAGAACACCGTCCAGTAAAACTGTCAGCAACGGGGCATCTGAGCCCGCTGCTCTAGAGGGTATTAGAGTATTCTATAACAGTATGTTACAGCATGTTTCTCATGTTGTACTAGTGAGATATCATACATGTATGCAGCGCTTCATAACATCATAGTATGCTACGCAGGCCGCCGAGAGGCAGTTTTTTTATGCCGGAAATAGATTGGTATGATGTCGGAACGAATCTATGCCAGAACCCAATAATGTCCATTGAACAAACACCTTTAAGACTGCCTCACCCATGGGCAGCAATTGAGAATAATCAAGATGCTCTTGCACTTGGTCGCTTGCTTCATAACAACGTCGACAATACCGTACAGGAAGAACTGCAGAGTGATGGGGTCCACTTCAGGTGGCCCTGCTGCACCCTTCCCAGCATATCCAGATCGCTGACAGTTCCCGGCAAACGTCTCGTTGACGAGACCTTTAGCCTCGGTCGCTCAGGTACAGAGGGGGTATTGATTAACCTGGGTGGCGTGTCTGTAGGATTAATCTGATTCTGGTGTCAGATCATTACTATAATCATCGTCAACCAGCTCATAATCCGCAAACACATTATGGTCAGGCTCTGGCTTCGGGCAGCAGTATGGACACCTGTCCTTGTAACTGGTGAACTCATAGCGCCTGCCGCAAGCATCGCATGTGGTGGTGTGCGGCTCAATAATCTTGGCGATACATTACTGTTGAACGCAGCTATCAATGCGTCCTCCAGTATGCGCCTGGTGTTGTCTGTAGTTAGTTTGATGCAGGCTCGGATTCGCAACTCGCCCTCGCTGCCGCAATAGCCTTGCCAGACCCTTTCAGCGTGAACTTTTCTGAATCTGCGCGTTTCCCGTCAGTTGTATTAACTACGCCATCGAATCTAGCCCATAACGTGTTTCCTTTAATCATTTCCTGCACCGCAGCCGTCTGACCGTGCAACTTTATCTGCTGGCTATAATCACCATTCTTCTGGAAGAATCCTGAGTTAATGTGTGTATCAGATATATGCGGTTGCTTGTTGTCTATTCGCAGAAATGATTTCCCCTCAATATACCTGTACGAATACTCTTCTTGAGACTCGTAATCAAGAACCATTACGTATGTTATCGTTGGGCGGCAGTCGCCATCATATGCCCTGTAATAGTCAACAAACAGCAGGGTATTTGGGGAGGTCAAAGATGCCACCGTTGCCTCGCCACTTTGTGTTGTAGTCCATACATATGGAGACTGCGCGTTGGCCGTACCTGTTACCGCAAGAATTGCAGCCGTGATAAAATGTTTTGCAGTCATAACCTTCTCCGCTTCAGTTGGTTGTGGTGAGGAAACGGGCGGTATCATCGCTACCGCCTGGTTCCGTTAATTATCCATATTCCTGCTTATCGGCACACGCCAATCTATTAATAGTCACAGGGTCAATCAGGGTGAAATAGCCTGTTCTGCAGGCTGTCGGTAGTGAATCACAGGGTTGTTAAGATGATTGACAGATAGTTCAGCAGGATAGAGCAGGCGTTCCAAAACCAGTGATGTCAGGACTTGTCACACCAGAGTTCCAGGACATCACGCTGCTCATCTGGTAAGCAGTGACCGTACCCTCCCCTCCGTTATGGTGGTTAGGTTAGCTCACCTCCCATCGTAAACAAGCTGATACATCAGGTTGTAATGCGCATTCAGAATAATGCGTACATCCTCTATCGGAATGCACGTAACACCCTCCGCCTCCATGCTTTCGAGTTTCTCGCGGATTCTATCCCGCATTTCTCCAACGATATTAGCATGTTCTTCAATGGTTCCTCTTATGTCACATTCTTCTCCTATGTAGTCGAAAACGTGTCACAAGGGTGCACATTTCCCTGTATAGCCATATTGTCAATGCGATAGTCCAGCACAAATGCAATTACACCCGTTGAGGTAATACGTACCGCAAACCCAGGTACCTCTGTATCCGTGTACCTGACGTTACCCTTCGCCGGCGGTATCAGTGATCGGATAAATTTGTCGGTGAGTCTGGGCATCACTCACCTCCCATCATTGACGGACAGGAGCCCCGGAACGGGCGGCCCTTGGCAAGATCGTAAACCGGCTCATTGCGTCGTAGCTCGTACCACTGCCCCGGATACCGGTAATACTCCTTGGCCGTACGCCAGCTATCGAATCGCCAGTATGTGCATACAAGCATCGGCTGATAAATATTAATGGCATCTAGAATGATTTCGCCCGACTCGGTCCCCGTGCCAGTGAGTTCATTCCCCATGATGTCCGCGTCTTTGACGTCTTCGTCAAGAAGATAGCTATCAGGAAGACAGTAGACGCATAGTAATACCGCGAGAATGGCGGCGATAATAAGATGTTTTTTAGCCTTTACTCGCCTTCCTTGCATGGGAAAGCTTCTATGAATGCGTCTACTACCAGCCTCCCACCTTCCATGTGCAGCTTTTCAGGATGGGCGTTCAGGTACTTGGTTACTATGCCCACCAATTCATTGCTTTTTATATTAGGAGGATTACAGAAGGGTTCGGGTGTTGCTACATACACACCTGACACGAAGCCAAGGCAATAGCCGGTTGAACTCGCGTTGCAGGATTTCTTCAGACCTTTCCCGTCTTCTGCATGAACCGGGGTGATCAGTAATGCCGCGAGAATTGCGGCAGTGATAAGAATTGATTTAGCCATTGTCGTTACCTCGGATAACGTTGTGGTCAGACCTTGGTCGGTGTGTCCGCACCGGCCTCGGTCGCTTACCTAGTGACGGATTGTCATTAGGTCACAGATTGCATTCCGTGTCGGTACTATGTCGGAGGTAATAGGTATTTTCCCTGTACAGGCAGTGTACGCTTAATGCCTATTAATACTAGTATTACAGGGAGTTACAGTGCTATCGGCTGATTGATAAAGAGAAGAAAAAAGTGCCGGGTAAAACCGTTAATCACTAGGTCGGCGGTTCGAGCCCGTCCCGGGGAGCCATTTCATTCCATAAAAAAACATTTTAATCGAGCCACCGAGCGGTGGTTTTTTCATATACGGCGCCAAATCGGCATGATGCGCGTTGCCTGTCCTGCGTACCTCACCTTGAAGGTAGGGAACAATTAAACGGGACAATCTATACTCCTGACATGAAACGCGTCACCGAACCCGAGTTGATGGACGATCCGCTGCAGGCGGCGGCGTACGCATCGGCCGATTTTACCGAGGCCCACAGCCGGATTGTGGACGCCTTCGCCGTGTATTTCCCGGGGCATCAGCTTACGGGGTACATCCTGGATCTCGGCTGTGGGCCGGGGGACATCAGCTTCCGGTTTGCAAACTGCTACCCGGAATGCTCGGTGGTTGGTGTGGACGGCTCGAAGGCCATGATCGCGCTGGCCAATCAGCGCAAGGCGCGCGCAGGCAATGCGGGTGACCGGATCACGTTCATTGAAGGGCTGATCCCCGGCGTGCCACTGGGCACGGTGCCGTATACGGCGATCATCAGTAACAGCCTGCTGCATCATCTGCACGAACCGCAGGTGCTGTGGGAGACCATCCTCAGGTATGCTGGCGCAGGCACGAAGATCTATATTGTGGACCTGTACCGGCCGGAGAGTCATGCGGCAGCCCGGCAACTCGTAGAGGTGTATGCCGCGGAGGAACCTGAAATCCTGCGCCGGGATTTCTACCACTCACTGCTGGCCGCCTTCGAACCCGGTGAGGTCGAGGCACAACTCGAGGCAGCGGGTCTGGACGGGCTGTCGGTAGCGGTAATCAGTGACCGGCATCTGGTTGTGCATGGAACTATCAGCGAAGAGGACAAATGCAGTTGAGACACAATAGCAGTCAGACTATACGAATACATGTGTTACCGCTGTCAACTCGCCGACAACCGTTCCACGCATGATTGACTGGAAGCTGCGCTGGCTGCGTGATCTCTTTTATACCCGATCGCAGCACCTTGCGGAAATTCGCAAGCTGCGCAGGCGCCTGATGAAGGCCAACCGCCTCATCCGGCGCGACCTGGAGCAGATCGCCGAAGTCCAGCGCAAATTGCTGCCACCGGAGAACCACAGCATCCCGGGTATTACTCTGGCGGCCAGTTACACGCCTTTTGTCAGTTCGGGCGGAGATTACTATGACGTCGTTCCGTTGCTGCCCGGTGCGGAGAACACTGGTCAGTTGGCGATCCACCCGCGCTGGGGTGCCATTATCGCCGATGTCTCGGGCCACGGGCCGGCTGCCGCAGTAGAGGTCGCCATGCTCGATGCCATCCTGCGGACCTACCCGAATCTCAGCGGTGGCCCGGCGGAGGTGCTCAACTATGCCAACCGGCATTTCTTCTCGCGCCAGATCCGCGGCAGCTTCATAACCGCCTTTACCGCCAATTACGACCCCCAGACCTCGCGGCTGACCTACACCAACGCCGGGCACAACCCGCCGCTCCTGAAACGCACCGGTGGGCCGCTGGCGACGGAATTCCTCGACGCCTCGGACGGTATCCCGCTGGGCGTGGATCCGGCACACACCTGGGTGAACGTGGAGATCCCGATGGCGGCCGGTGATATTCTGGTCCTCTATACCGATGGCGTGACCGAGGCGCGCGCCTCCAGTGGTGAACAATTCGGCCCGGAACGGTTGAAGGCGCTGATTGAGGCCACTGACCCGGAGCCGCAGACCATCCTGACCGCGCTCAAACAGGCCCTTGTGCAGCATCGCCAGGGCACCGTCCCCAAGGACGACCAGACCATCGTGGTAATACAGATCAACCCCTAGCCAACGGTGAATGAAGGCTCCACAGGGATGGGCGTGTTTTATAAGGAAACCGGCAGGAGCTGTCTTAAAGGTCGGGTTGCGTAAGCGCTGCGTCTGAATAACAGCGAACTTCATGCAGCTGTCGAACGATGCTTACAGACTGATAACCCATGCAGGTCTTCATTGCAGGAATAATCACTATTCCCCTGACTCTGTATTCGGTTCGTAAAGAATCACATGCTCCTGTTCATCGGGATCATTGCGAACCACGATCGCCTGCGCGGCCTCGGTCTTACTGAGATTGACCGGCTGGTGCGGCAGGTTCGGTGGAATGAAAACAAAGTCACCAGCCTCCGTGATCACCGATTCTTCCAGGTCTTTTCCGTAACGGGTTTCAACGCGACCTTTCAATACATAGACAGCGCTTTCGTAATCCTTGTGGAAATGAGGTTCGGCCGCCGTACCGGGCGGGATGATAACCAGGTTCATGGAGAGTCCCTTTGCACCGGCGGTTTTACCCGAGATGCCTACAAAGTTTGGCAGCTTCTGGCGGGTCAGTATTTCGGAGGGGCTTTTGATGATTACAAGCTGTTGCTCACCGCTCTCCCCCTCTGCCGCCATGGCAGACAGTGAATTCATGATTGAGAAACATAATACAAGGCCCGGGTTTAGATGTTTCATGACTGATCTCCGATTACTCAATACTCCCCAGTTGCAGGGGCAGAACCCCGCAACCGATGATGTTGTTCCGGCCAGGATGCAGCAGCGGAATCCGAAGCCCTGATTTTAACACTTAACCGGTTTGCAGCTTTGTCGGGAATGAAACAGAGTCAGGTGCCGGACGGGGAAGGGATAAAGCACAGTCACTACACGGAGACGATTCTGGCAGCAAGCCGCACCAGGTGCATCGATTGCTGCAGGAAGCGTCTGCCTGAAACCTGGATATCTGCCAGGGCAGTCAGCAGACGGAAACGCCCGCATCCGGGAGGGACTAGTCGCCGGTTGCTCGCAGGTGTTCCCTGGCGCGCTCGCCGAACTCGCTGACCAGGTACTTGAGGAAGTCGTCACGCAACTCGGGGTGCTCCAGTGCATACTCCACCGTGGCCTGCAGATAGCCCAGCTTGCTGCCACAGTCGTAACGCTTGCCCTGAAAGCGATAGGCCAGTACCTGTTCGTCACACAGCAGTTTCTCAATGGCATCGGTCAGTTGTATCTCGCCGCCGGCGCCGCGCGGGATCTGTTCCAGGTGCTTGAAGATGGCTGGAGTGAGGATATAGCGCCCGACAACGGCGAGGTTGGAGCGGGCCACTTCGGGCAACGGTTTCTCCACGATATTGTGTATCCGGGAGACACGGCCATCCGTTTCCCCCGGATCGACGATACCGTACTTGTCGGTCTCCTGCGGCGGCACTTCCTCGACACCGAGGATACTGGCGTGATTCTTGTTATATACCGAAATCATCTGACCAAGCACACTCTTGCCAGCGCAGTCGCTACCGCAGTTAATCAGGTCATCCGCGAGAATCACGGCAAAAGGTTCATCGCCGACGATCGGCTTGGCACACAACACGGCATGTCCAAGCCCCAGGGCTTCAGGCTGTCGCACATAAACACAGGTCACGTTGGCCGGCACAACCTCCTGCACAATTTTCAGCAACTCCGTCTTGCCCTTTTTTTCGAGCTCGGATTCCAGTTCGTAGTTCTTGTCGAAGTGATCCTCGATGGCACGCTTGCTGCTGCTGGTCACAAAGATCAGCTCTTCTATGCCGGCATTGACCGCCTCCTCCGCTGCGTACTGAATCAACGGTTTGTCAACAACCGTCAGCATTTCCTTGGGGTTTGCCTTGGTTGCCGGCAGAAAGCGTGTTCCCAGACCCGCAACAGGAAATACCGCTTTTCTGATTATCTTTTCCATAGCGTTTATCAGCTCTCCTTTACCCTGTCATAGACATCTTCGAAGCGGACAATATCATCTTCGCCCAGGTAGCTGCCTGATTGTATCTCAATCACTTCCAGCGGAATATTGCCCGGATTTTCCAGACGGTGTTTTTCACCGATAGGTATGTACGTCGATTCATTCTCATGCAGATTGTACACCTGGTCACCACAGGTGACTCGTGCAGTCCCTTTCACAACAACCCAGTGTTCCGCGCGATGGTGATGCATCTGCAATGACAGTTGCGCACCGGGCTTGACAGACAGGCGCTTTACCTGGAATCGCGAACCGGAATCGATGCCCTCGTAAGAACCCCAGGGACGATATACCTGCCGATGTACCTTGCTCTCTTCACGCCCGCAGTGCTTGAGACGGTCCACAATCGCCTTGACATCCTGCGCCTTGTCCTTATTGGCGACCAGAACGGCATCGGCGGTTTCCACCACCACGATATTGTCCAGCCCCACCGTGGCGAGACAGCGGTGCTGCGCGACCAGAAACGCATTATGCGTATCTTCCGCGAGTACATCACCCTGAATAACATTGCCATCGTCATCACGCTGACAGATATCCCACAAGGCTGACCAGGCGCCAATATCAGACCAGCCTGCGCTGAGCGGAACAACCACGGCACGTTCGGTTTTCTCCATAACAGCATAGTCAATGGAGTCACCGGGACAATCATGAAATTTCTGCTTGTTGACACGGAAAAAATCGCAGTCCTTAAGGCCCGAATTCATTGCCTCGCGACAGCTTTTCAGAATATCGGGGCGGTACTGGCTGATCTCGTCCAGCCAGCGATCGGCGCGCATCAGGAAGATGCCGCTGTTCCAGTAATAGTCACCCTCACTGACATAACGCTCCGCCGTTTGCTTGTCCGGTTTCTCAACGAAGCGCGCGACCGTGTAAGCCGTACTGCCCTCGACCAGGGTATCACGCTTGATGTATCCGTAACCGGTCTCCGGCAACACGGGTACGATGCCGAAGGTAACCAAAGCGCCCTGTTGGGCGTGGTCACTGCCCTGCTCGACCGCTGTAACGAATTGCAGGGGTTCTGTCATGACATGATCAGCCGGCATCACCACCATCATGGCGTCGGGGTCCTGCTTCACAAGATACAAGGCCGCCAGTGTCAGTGCCGGCGCGGTATTTCTGCCTTCGGGTTCAAGAATGATGGTCGCCGGCGTCTTGCCAAGCTGTGCGACCTGTTCGGCCACCAGGAAACGGTGTTCTTCATTACAGACGTAAACCGCTTCCCCCAGATTCGCAAGACCATCCAGGCGGCAAGCCGTTTCCTGCAGCAGTGTTTTATCCGAAACAAGCGGCAATAGCGGCTTGGGATAATATTCGCGTGACAACGGCCACAGGCGTGAGCCTGAACCACCGGACAAGATAACTGGGTAGAGAGTCATTCAAATGCTTCCCGATCGTAACAAAGTACAATTATAAGGTATGGTTCGAATTCTCCCTAGTCATCGACGCTTCAGGCTGAAAATTGAATATCTGCGGGTAAGGCAATCAGCGCTCGACAGGCAAGCTGCCATGATCCCGACAGGGTGTCCGGATCATGGCAGCCCGTTCATTACTGCTCGCCCGTTGATCCAACCACAAGATTCTGGCGATTTTTCTCGATGGTACCCGGGCCAATGCCCTTTACATTGGATAGATCCTCAACCCGCATAAAGGGACCGTGCATCTCCCGGTAGGCAACAATCGTTGCCGCCTTTGTCTCTCCCACGCCGTTGATAGCCCCGGCCAGTGCTGCGGCATCGGCCGTGTTGATGTCGACCGGCCCGGCGTTCACCGGCAACGATAGCAGCATCGTCGTTGAAACCAGCAGTGATAAAACCAATCTTGTTACCTTGTGCATTCCTGCCTCCTGTGTGATGTCTTCCCTTGAAGATGAATCGACATGGAGATCAGCAGACCTGTTGACAGACTGCTGCTCCACCACAGACAGGATGCCTGCCAGGCGGTCTAGACTAAAGCGGACAGTTCTGAATTTATTGTCCGCAAAACACCCACAGGATCGTCAGCCCGGGTCACCGGGCGTCCAATGACCAGATAGTCTGAACCACTTTTTATTGCATCAACAGGCGTCATCACCCGGCGCTGGTCATCGGCCTGGCTGCCGGCAGGCCTGATGCCCGGTGTAATCAGGCGGAAGTCTGGATGAAGTTGCGCCCTGAGGACCGGGGTTTCACGAGAGGAACAGACCACGCCATCCAGACCGGATTGCTGTGCAAGTTGCGCGAGACGCAGTACATTCTCCAGTGGCGACCCGGCCAGGCCCACGGCTGCGAGATCCGTTTCATCCATACTTGTCAGTATGGTGACCGCGATCAGCAAGGGCGAATGCGTGGCACGCATAACACCCTGTTTCGCCGCCTGCAGCATCCGCTCACCACCCAGCGCGTGCACGTTCAACATCCATACACCCAGCTCGGCGGCGGCATGACAGGCGCTGGCTACCGTGTTGGGGATATCGTGAAATTTCAAATCGAGAAAGACATCAAAACCACGCGCAACGAGATCTTCTACCAGCCGCGGCCCGGCACGGGTGAACAGTTCCTTGCCGACTTTCAGGCGGCACAGGCCCGGTGCCAGACGGGCAACCAGCTGCAGGGCAGACGCCGCATCCGGGTAATCAAGCGCAACGATAACCTTTGATTTTTGCATGGCAACCCTTTTAATTGTATGAGCGGTGGGGAATGCGCTGTCCTATTCGCCGACAACACCGTGAATCGGCTTGACAGTATTCCAGTGTTTGCAGCTCGGGCACTGCCAGTGCAGCATTTTCCCATAGAAGCCACAGTCGCGGCACTGGTAAACCGGTTTGTTTTCCAGCAACTGGTCGGTAATGTTTTTCAGTAACAGCAGGTTCTCATGAGCGGCACCCTCGCTGCCTGACAGGGTGAGATCTATAAAGCGGGACAGGCCACGTACCGAAGGCCGTTTTCCCAGCTCGGCAGCGATGAACCGCGCAGCCGACTCGCCACCCTCCTCACGGTTCAATATGTCTGCCAGTGCGAGCACAGGGGAGATACCCGCATAACGTGTGATCGCCTCGCGCAGATAGTCGATAAAGGCATCGACACTACCGAGCGCCCTGTGACAGGCGTACATATCATCGAGAATTTCCGGCAACAACTCGATATCGCGTTCCGCAACCTGCTCATACGCTTCCAGTGCTGCACGATAATCAGCTTGTTGGCGGGCAATATTCGCCGTGATCAGCCGTGCACGGGCACAATGGGGATCGTATTCACTGGCCTTGTTCAGCAACTCGGCAGTCGCCTCGTTATCTTCCCGGGCGCGGGCATTCTCGGCCAGTTCACAATAAAACTGTGCTATCACTGCCTTGGCCGACTGTTGACCGACAAAGCCCATCTGACCGGCAATACCAATGGCATTGTCCCAGTCTTTTTCCTGCTGATAAATATCAAGCAACAGCGGCATTGCGCTCGACAGGTGGACGTTGTTTTCTATCAGTTCCATGAACAGGCCTTCAGCACGGTCAAACAGCCCGGCCTTCATGTAGTCCTGCCCCAGTTCCAGCACGGCATCGGCACGCTGCTCTGAATTCAGCGAGGAACGTGCCATCAGGTTCTGGTGGATGCGGATGGCGCGGTCGACTTCTCCACGCCTTCTGAACAGGTTACCCAGCGCAAGGTGTGTTTCAACGGTATCACTGTTGACTTCGAGCATGCGGATAAAGACATCAATGGCCTGGTCCTGCTGTTCATTGAGGAGGTAATTCAGGCCCTTGATATAGTCGGCACCCAGCATGGAATCAGAGTAGCTGGCAGCCTTGCCTTTACTGCGTTTTGCGGCAAACCAGCCAAAGGCCACGGCAACAGGCAACAAAAACCAGACCAGGTCCTGCATTACGATAGCGGGGAACGGGAAGTGATAACGGGTAGAGACATGAGTGTCCCCTCTCCCCTAGCGATTGGGATACAAAACGGGTGCACCCGGCCGGTGTTCAGTCATTGCGGCTTTCTAATCCGGCAAGACTGCGGCCGGGTGGCCTGGCAAGCGCGTCTAGAATTCCTTTTCGCGTTCGCGGGCCAGTCCCTCGTTGACACGCTCCCGGAGTTCCTTTCCCGGCTTGAAATGGGGTACATGCTTGGCCGCCAGTGCGACTGAATCGCCGGTCTTCGGGTTTCTGCCAATACGCGGCGGACGATAATGCAGGGAGAAACTGCCAAACCCCCTGATCTCTATCCGCTGCCCGGTTGCGAGTGCCCAGCTCATTTGTTCAAGCAGACTTTTGACCGCCAACTCGACATCCTTGTGATTCAGATGTCCGTTCTTAGCCGCGAGTATCTCGATCAATTCAGACTTTGTCATTTTATCCACCAACCCGGATGATAGTTTCCGTTCCAGTCATAATCCGATGAACAAGCCATTACCCCCTAGCGGGCGAGTGACTAACTCTCGTCCTCGTTCATGTGCTGCTTGAGCACATCCCCAAGATTTGTTGTGGCCTCTGCTGAACCCGCCCCGTAGTCCTGCATCATGGCTGCCTCGTCCTCGCTGTCCTTTGCCTTGACGGACAGCATGATGGCGCGACTCTTGCGGTCAACGCCCATGAACTTGGCTTCGACCTCGTCGCCGACACTCAGTATGCTGCGCGCATCCTCAATACGATCACGGGAAAGTTCCGAGGCACGCAAGGTACCGTCGACACCGTCGCCAAGATCAATGATGGCCGCTTTCGCATCCACTTCCCTGACCGTACCCTTGACGATGCTGCCCTTGCTGTGTTCAGCCACAAAATTCGAGAACGGGTCTTTCTCAAGCTGTTTGACACCCAGCGAGATGCGCTCACGTTCAGGATCGACCGACAACACCACGGCTTCGATCTCGTCACCCTTGGAGAATTTGCGGACGGCCTCTTCCCCGGGCTCATGCCAGGAAATATCCGACAGGTGCACCAGGCCATCGATGTCACCTTCCATGCCGATGAAAATACCGAAATCGGTAATCGACTTGATGGTGCCCTTGACCACGTCACCCTTGTTGCGGGTCGCGCCGAACTCGTCCCACGGGTTCGGGTAGCACTGCTTGATACCCAGCGAGATGCGGCGACGTTCCTCGTCGATATCCAGCACCATCACCTCGACTTCCTGGCCGATATGGACCATCTTCGAGGGATTGACGTTCTTGTTGGTCCAGTCCATTTCCGAGACGTGTACCAGGCCTTCAACACCCTCTTCTATCTCCACGAAGCAGCCGTAATCGGCAATGTTCGTCACCTTGCCGAAGAGACGTGAGTTGGCCGGATAACGGCGTGCCAGATCGGCCCATGGATCGGTACCCAGCTGCTTCATACCCAGGGATACACGGTTGCGCTCGCGGTCAAACTTGAGCACCTTGACATCGATTTCATCACCGACATTGACGATTTCAGACGGGTGCTTGACACGCTTCCACGCCATGTCGGTAATGTGCAGCAGACCGTCGATACCACCCAGGTCAACAAACACACCATAATCAGTCAGGTTCTTGACGATACCCTTGACGGTCATGCCTTCCTGCAGATTTTCGAGCAGCGCCTCGCGTTCTGCGCTGAATTCTGTTTCAACAACGGCACGCCGTGAAACCACGACGTTATTGCGACGCTGATCAAGCTTGATGAGTTTGAACTCGAGTTCCTTGCCTTCGAGGAATACCGGGTCACGCACCGGTCGTACATCCACCAGTGAGCCGGGCAGGAAGGCACGAATTTCTTCTATATCAACCGTGAAACCACCCTTGACCTTGCCACTGATAACACCCTTGACGATGTCTCCATTCTCATACGCCTTTTCAAGCCGGCGCCACACTTCATCAC
>JBATFE010000004.1:0-13657 GCA_049664445.1 Gammaproteobacteria bacterium | reverse complement strand
GGAGTTATCTGAGTAGTACCCAACAGGCTGTCACTAACGTCATAAGCACTAAAAAGAAATCCGGCCGTTCCTACATCGAGTCCAGTCAGGCTGACTGATGACACTGACGAGCTAAATATGGCCGCAATAGGGTTGTCGGGTTGTGGCTTATTTGTGTTGGTAGCGTGAAATATTGCAGTTGTGCCTGATCCTCCGGTTAAGCTACCTGTAGTGATTGCATCTTCAAATGTTACTCCCGATGCCAAGTAATAGTCACCTACTGTCACAGAAGATGTACCTAATTCATCGAAATTTATTGTGATTGGTGCAGCAAAGGATGTGATAGGTGTGACTATTACTATCGATACTAGAACTAATTTCTTACTTAAGGATGATGCAGCACACAAGATGCGTGATTTATTCATGAGTCTCTCTCCGAGAATTCAATTTTTTATGTATTCAGCCAGAATATTATTTTTACAGTCTTGGCTGTTGCCAGAAATATACACCCGACAGATACATATCACCAAATGCTAAAATTCCGGGAAGATATGCAGCTCACCACATAGTGGTGCCTGGTTAACAGGCGCAGTCATGGCATTGTGTTTGTGCAATATCGGTAGGCTGCTCTCTGCGTACCAAGCATAATCGTCAAGCTATTGACACACGGTGCGCGGAGCGCACCCCACCTTCATCTATTGAATCAATCGGCGCCTCCCTGGCCGAGATGCTTCCGGCCACCCGAGAGACAGCCGACGCTTCCCGTTGCCGCGATTGCGGCCTGCGTCCAGCAGGTTCCCAGTAATGCAGCCCCGTTGTTGATGCCCGTCCCCGGGCGGCGTGCCGGGGGCGGAATGAATAGAGGAATGGGCGCTGAAGTGACTAAAAAGACCTGATAAATCAGGCAGCCTGATGACCCTTGCGCCTGCGGTGGACCTGCGGCAGGCCACTCAAGTTTACACCTTACAGACCGCTACACATTTGTATATCGGCGTCAGGGATAGTCATTGGCACGGCTCATGCAGCTAAAAAGAATACAGCAACTCTGGGAAAATGAACGGCTTGGTCTGCTGATGATCATGGCCTCGCTCGTCGTGATCACGATGACCATCAGCTTGCTGTTCGTCAATCAGCAACGGGCAGAGGAAACCCATATCCGCAACCAGGGCGCCAGCCTGGTACGGCTGCTGTCACGCATGCCGTTTGCCGAACTCGTGCCACAAAACAGCAAGCAGGGCGTGCTGTCCGTGCTCGAGCACATCAAGGGCAATTCGACATTTTCCTATCTAGCCATCGTCGACGCCAATAACCGGTTACTCTCC
This sequence comes from Gammaproteobacteria bacterium, assembly GCA_049664445.1. Classification (GTDB taxonomy): domain Bacteria; phylum Pseudomonadota; class Gammaproteobacteria; order UBA9214; family UBA9214; genus UBA9214. The sequence continues at coordinate 12,356 of JBATFE010000004.1, read as the reverse complement.
GAGATCACGCTCTCGGATACGCTGGTGCCAGCGGCACCATTACCCGCCAATCCTGCCGCGTGGATCGGTGAACGGGTGCTGCAGCAGGATGGAGGCGGGCGCGAAATTACCGAATTTCATGCCCCGCTGCTCGATAATGGTCTGCTGGCCGGGCATATCCGGCTGGGTTATCTGAAACCCGGGTTCGGTATCGATCTCGAGCACTTGCCGTTCCTGGCAACGCTGGCACTGCCCATTTTCTTGCTGACACCGCTATTTTATTTCCTCATCCGGCGCGAGGTGCGGCCGCTGCAAAAGGTCAACAGTCAGCTGGACCAGCTGGTCGCGCAAGGCAGTCTGAACAAGGTCGAAGTTGCCGCGACCGGCGAGCTGAAGGAGTTCATGGGACGTTTCAACGGCTTTATCGAATCTGCCCGTGACCGCATCAACCAGCTCGAAAACGAAAAATCCTCACTGGAGACATCCGGCAAGATGCTTTCCTACAAGCGCTCGCGCATCGAGTCGGTACTGCAGTCACTGCCGGATGCGGTTCTCGTGATGGATGAGTCGAGTACCGTGAGCCTCGCCAACACCCGCTTCAGGAGCTTGCTGGGTGTACCCCTGGAGAGCGTCATCGGCAAGAAACCGGTGGAGTGGTGCGAGGACAGTGGCCTGGTGGCCTTTCTGGCTAACTGTAGTGCCAAATCGGTGCGTGGTTTCAGCACGGACATGTTCGAATACTCGCCTGTGCGGTCACAGGAGAAGACGATTGCCGTGATGCCGCTGCCGCTGTTCTCACCAAGGGACAACAGCCAGGTGCTTGGCACACTGGTGGTGTTTCGTGACATCACGGTTGAAAAACTGGCCAAGCAAAGTAGCGGGGCATTCGTGGCGCATGTAGCGCATGAACTGAAATCACCCCTGAATATCATCTCCATGTACAGCGAAACCCTGCTCGGCGAGGATGGCGACAGCGCGGAATTCCGCATCGAGGCCGGCAATATCATTCATGACGAAACGGAACGGCTGTCGGGGCTCATCGACAATATCCTCAATATCACCAAGATCGAGATGGGCGGTATCGCACTCGACAGGCAGCGGGTCAAGATCGGCGAGATGCTGCAGGATACCTTCGATGCCTGCGCCCGTGACACACGTGGCAAGGATCTGGATGTGCAGATCGATATTCCGCGGGAGATGAGCCCGGTCGCGATCGACAAGAGCCTGCTTCGCATCGCAATCAACAACCTGCTGACCAATGCCATTAAATACAGCAACCCCGGTGGTCAGGTGATCCTGTCGGCAACAGAGAGCGAGGAAACCATTTGCATTTCCGTCCGTGATGAAGGTATCGGTATTTCTCCGCAAGAGCAGGAAAAGATATTCGAGAAGTTTTACCGCTCGGAGTCCGCTGCGGCGCAGGACCGCAATGGCCATGGTCTCGGACTTGCACTGGCACGCGAAATCGTTCACTTGCACCATGGCACGCTGTCTGTCGACAGCACCCCGGGTGAAGGTTCCGAGTTTGTTATCGAGTTCAGGAAAGAAACCGGATTGTTGAAACTGGCGGTATAGATATGAAACGTATTCTGATTGTTGATGATGAGCCACACGTGATTCGCGTCATGCGCATGGCACTGGAGCGCAATGGTTACACGGTGGATGAAGCCGGTAATGGCGAAATGGCACTGCAACGGATAACGGAAAATACGCCGGATGTCATGATTACGGATATCGATATGCCGCGCATGAATGGTGAAGCGCTGTGCAAGGAAGTTCAACGCACCATGCCGGGCAGGACATTCCGGATATATGTGCTGACCGCACGCGCAGAGCTCGAGCACCGGATTTGGTCGTCGAGTATAGCCAACCTCGAATTCCTGGAGAAACCCGTCAGTATCCGCAAGCTGGCTGCGCAACTGCAGACCTATTTCTCGGCAAGCGATGAAAACAAGGAACAAGAACAATGTCTATCAACACCCTGATGTCTATCCGCTTTGATAAATACTTCGCGCTGCTCGACAAGCTGGTGCCGATGGCATCGGGTTTTGTGGTGTGTGACAGTGAGGGCATGATCGTCGCCAGTCACGGTGAAACGTTTGTGATTGCGCCTGCTGATTGTCGGGCTGACGGATGCTGCGCACAGCCAAATGACACGCAACATCCAGAGGTTGACAATGTGCTGGCGGCTGCAGACGGCCGATTGCTGCTCAGGCGCGCTATTTTGAATAATGCAGGCAACCCGGTTGGTACCCTGCTGGCCTGTATACACAGTGAATTGTCAGAGGATGATTACAGTGTGCTTGATGCCGTTACCGGGTCCATTGAAGCAGCTGCCTCCTGTATCAGCAAGGAATATGAGCTGACAAGCGAGCTGGATGCCATGGCACAGGAGCTGGCCGGTCGTTACGAGGAGCTCAATCTTGTCTACGAGTCCAATGACGACATTGTCGAGTACAATGAAGAAACCGACACGGTCAATCAGTTGTTGCGGAATTGTGTCGACTACCTCAACGTTGGCCTGGTGGCAATGATTTCACCCGCGCAGGATGAAATCCATTACGCGGTATCCAGCACAGCCCCGGTCAAGGATCCCTATCCCCTGTTGCAGCATTTCGCCAGAGATCTCTATTCCAAAGTAACTGCTGAACAGACATGCCTTATCGTTAATGACCTGTCGGACAAGCAACGGGTATCACTGTCGCTGAACTTGCCTTACAAGATACTTACCTGTCCGGTACATGACGGTCAGGGATCGGCCGTCGCCAACCTGATATGCCTGAATCACCTGACGGGCTCGGATTTCTTCAACAGCGACAAGAACCTGCTTTGCGTGATGTCAAGGAAGCTGTCGAAAATCATCAATGCAAACCACGATACCATGACCGGCCTGATCAACATGCGTGCCTTGCTGCATGTACTGCAGGATGCGATCAAGTCGGCCTACAGGAAGGGCGTGTCCCACGTCTACCTGAATGTCGATCTCGACCAGCTGAGTGTCATCAATGACAACCTGGGTCGCGCAGTGGGAGACGAGGCAATCAAGACGGTGTCGACCCTGCTGAAAAACAGAATACGCGCAACGGACACCATCAGTTACCTCGGTGAAGGGCGTTTCGGTGTTGTCATGGAGATGTGTTCGCTCGATCAGGGAATGCAGGTGGCCGAAAACCTCTGCCAGGCCGTGAAGGAAACGCCATTCAGCGCCGCAGAGGAAGACGTCGAATTGAGTGTCAGTGTCGGACTGGCCCTCATTGGCCCGGATGCCAGCGGTCCTGACAGCGTGCTGGAAACGGCAGAAATGGCCCGTGACGCTGCGAAGAAGGCCGGCAGGAACCAGGTCAAGGTGTACAGCAGTGACAACAGCGAACTGACAGAGCGCAAGCAACAGATGCAAGTGGTGAACCGTATCCAGAAGGCCCTGCGCAACAACCGGTTCAGTATCTACTGCCAGGAAATACGACCTGCAGCTGAATCGTCCGAGAAATACCACTTCGAGATACTGGTACGTATGAACGGAGAGGACGGTGAAATGATACCGCCGGATATGTTTATCCCGGCAGCTGAACATTACAACCTGATGCCTTCGCTGGACCGCTGGGTAATCGACAATACTTTCGCGTTGCTGCACGCCAACGGCATGGCACAACAACCGCGAGAAGGTGTGGTATCCATCAATCTGTCCGGACAGTCACTGGCGGATGAGAAGCTGGTTGTCTATATCGAGGACATGTTCCGCAAGTACCCGTTGCTGCCAAACTGTATCTGTTTCGAAATCACCGAAACATCTGCGCTCGGCAATATAAAATCTGCCAAAGACATCATCGTGCGGTTGCGGAAAATAGGCTGTCATTTTTCACTGGATGATTTCGGTACCGGCCTCAGTTCCTTCAGTTACCTCAAGGAGTTACCGGTCGATTTCCTGAAGATCGACGGTTCCTTTGTGCGTGCAATCCTTGATGACAGGATTTCGCATGCCATGGTGTCTTCCATTAACCATATCGGCCACGTGATGGGCCTGAAGACTGTTGCGGAATTTGTCGAAAACGAGGAAATCGTAAAACAGCTGCAACAGATCGGTGTTGATTACCTGCAGGGCTACTCGATCGGCAAGCCAGTACCGCTTCAGCAATATCTTGTCGACATCGGACTCACAGCCGTGCCGAAGGCAGGTTGATGATGGATCTGCTGTCCATGCTGTCTCAAAGCGGACATGCAGGTATTGAACATCACCATTACTGCAACATTGCTGCCGCCTCCCGCGGGCGCAGCTAGAGAGAAGCGTTCATGAGTGCAAGCAGGGAGGCTGTTACCAGTGAGGTACTGAGTACCCGAATGGGTACACTTACGCACCTGGCGCCGCGCTCGTCACTGAACGAATCCCGGACCCTCGAAGATCTCCGTGTGGAGGCCGGGTTCTGCCTGGAGCGCGGTGATATCCAGCTGCTGATCGATCTCGCGTCCGTGCAAATCGTCAACAGTACTGCACTCGAGGCCCTCGCCGACCTCCAGGACCAGTGCATCCGCCTTGGCGGCTGGTTGAAACTTGCCAACGTTACACCGCTTGTGCAGGATATTCTGCGGATTTCCGGGTTGTCCGCCTTTGTCCCTGTCATGAATCTCGAGGTCGAGATATTGCAGCCGCCTGCCGCGCAACCGCGCAGACTCGGTGACATCCTGATCGCAAAAGAACTGCTGACCCAACAGCGGCTCGAGGAGGCTATCCAGCTACAGCAAAAGACCTCCCGGCGCCTCGGGCAGATATTGATAGACAAGCAATGGGTGCAGGAACGGGACGTATTGCATGCGCTTGCCGAGCAGTTGTCCGTACCCATCGTCCACCTGCGTACCGGGATTTACGATCCCGATATCGTGAAGCTGGTGAATGCCGCTACTGCCAGGCGCTTGCAGGTCCTGCCCCTGCAACGGCTGCGCGGCGAGCTGGCACTCGCAACCGTGGATCCGCAGGCAATCCCGGCTTTCGATGAAATTGAACAGCGGCTCGGTTGTCGCGTACGGCCGGTGCTGGCGTGTCGCGAGGATATCCTCAAGGCGATTAACGAAGCCTATGATATCGGCGCCGGTGATATCGATATCATCGGCGATGTTGACGAGGACTTCGCGGTTGTCGAAAACCTGCTGCCGGATGACTACTCGGCCATTGACGAAATGGCGGAAGGCAGCCCGGTCATCAACCTTGTCAATTCGATTGTCCAGCGTGCCGTTCGTGACGGTGCCAGTGATATTCACATCGAGCCGTCACGTACTGTATCACGGGTACGTACACGCATCGACGGTGTGCTCTACGAAGTCACAACATTGCGGCATGAGCTGCACCCGGCGCTGGTTTCGCGTCTCAAGGTGATGGCGAACCTGGATATCGCCGAGCGCCGTATGCCGCAGGACGGCCGTATCCAGGTGCATACACAGGGACGCGCGGTCGACCTGCGCTTCAGCTCGCTGCCGGGGCTGTTTGGCGAGAAGGTGGTGCTGCGTGTGCTTGACAAGAACCAGTCATTACTCGATATCAAAAAGCTCGGCATGAGTGACAGCAACCTCACGGGTTTCAAGGCACTGCTGGACAACAGCAATGGCCTGATCCTGGTGACCGGGCCGACCGGTAGCGGCAAGACCACCTCGCTGTATGCGGCATTGAATCATCTCAACAGCATCGAGAAGAATATCGTTACCATCGAGGACCCGGTGGAATACCAGATCGATATCGTCAACCAGAACGAGGTGCACGATAAAATCGGTCTGTCGTTCTCGACCATCCTGCGACACACGCTGCGCCAGGACCCGGACATCGTCATGGTTGGCGAGATTCGTGACCGGGAAACGGCAGAGATCGCCGTGCAGGCTGCCCTCACCGGGCACCTGGTGCTGTCTACCCTGCACACCAATCATGCCATCGGTGCCATTACCCGCATGATCGACATGGGCGTGGAGCCCTACCTGCTGTCATCTGCATTGATCGGCGTCATCGCGCAGCGCCTGGTGCGTACCATCTGTCCGGCCTGCCGCACACAGTACGTCGCCACACCGGAACTGATGCAACGCTACGGCTGGGAGGGTGAACGCCAGGTGCGGCTGGCGCGCGGACGCGGCTGCCCGGAGTGTTATGACTCGGGCTACAAGGGCCGGATCGGTATTCACGAGGTGCTGCGAGTGGACGAGGATCTGCAGCAGCTGGTGACGTCCAACCCGAGTCGTGAGGAGCTGAGCCACTACCTGAAAGACAGGAACATCAAGACGCTGTTCCACGATGGTCTCGAACACGTGCGTAATGGCGACACCACCATCGAGGAAATCTCCAGGGTAATCAATTTCTGAAGGCCGGCCACATGCCCATTGAAATCACACAACCAGGTCCCGCTGGCAAGGCACTGGAACCGTCGAAACGACCGTTCACCGGGCTGCTCTCGCTGGGCAAGAAGACGCCGGGCATGAAGGAGCGCATGTTTTTTACCGAGCAGCTGTCGCTGTTACTGGAGACGGGAACCGCCCTGCACGTGGCGTTACAGGCACTGAAGAAACAGGTTGATAATCCTGCCATGGCCGAGGTGATCGATGGCCTGTATGAAAAGATTACTGAAGGCAAACCCCTGTCGTATGCGCTGGCGCAATACCCGGAACTGTTTCCCGGAAGCTACATCAACCTGGTTGGCGCTGCCGAGGAGGGGGGCTTTCTCGACCGCGTCCTGCTGGAACTGATGCGCATGGACGAGAAGCGCGACGAGCTCAAGCGTACCGTGGTGTCGGCGCTTTCCTACCCGTCGTTCCTGGTCTTGTTCTCTATATTCGTGGTGATCTTCGTACTGGTCGTGGTGTTTCCGAAGTTCGCCGACATGTTCGAAAAAATTGCCGACAAGCTGCCCATGACCACCCTCGTACTGATGCAGGCGAGTGAGGTGCTGACGCGCTACTGGGTGCCGATCTCGGTCGCAGTGCTTGCCGGCATAGTGGCACTGGCCTGGTGGCTGCATACGCCGCTTGGCAAGGCGCTGCTTGACCGGCTCAAGCTCAAGGTGTTCGGCCTGCGTGATATCTTTATCCGCATCTACATTATCCAGTCACTGCGTGTCCTCGGCCTGTCCATTGGCAACGGCGTCAGCATCCCGGACGCGCTTGCCTCCTGCCGTGAGGTCGTCAGCAACAAGGTATTCCAGCGTTTTCTTGTCAGCGTCGAGCACAAGGTCAACGAGGGTTCCGGTTTTGCAAGCGCCTTCCAGGAGGCCGACTTTATGCCGGCCACAGTGAAGCAGATGGTGACCACAGGGGAGGAGACCGGCAATCTGCCGCGTGTGCTGGGCCGTATCGCTGATTACTATGAACGGGAGCTGACGAAAAAACTGGCCGCTTTCTCGCGCATGATCGAGCCCATCATGCTCATCGTCATGGGTGGCGTGGTAGGACTCATCGTCAGTTCGCTGATACTGCCGATCTTCAAGCTGTCACAAGCCGTTGGCTGAGTATGCGCACACGACAGCCTGATGTTTGTTGATAGTCAAAAAGTTGTCGTCGCGACCCGTCCGGCATCACGAATCAAGCAGAGACGCATAGCTACTCCCGCATAAATTACTGCACAAAGTGCATATTGACTAAAGGTGTACGGGCGAATACCGATAAACAGTTCGCAGTATGAAAACTTATTATTGACCTCACTTTAAGCTAAGGAAGGCGCAGGAGAGAGTAACCATGACTACGCACAGTACAGTACGCAAACAATCGGGTTTTACCCTGGTCGAATTATTGATCGTCGCCATCATCCTGGCGATTCTGGCGGCCATCGTTGTCCCGCAATTCGCTTCCTCGACGGATGACGCTATCGACTCTGCCCTCAGGTCCAACCTGTCCGGTATTCGTGGCGCCATCGACCTGTATGCCCAGCAGCATGGCGGTACCTTCCCGGGTGCAGCCACCAGCGAAACGGCCGGTTGCCCGAATGGTACCGGCGGTCTCGCGGCTGAGTCGGCAGGCACCCTGGCGGGCCTCACCAACCAGCTGGTACGCTACACCAATAACGCGGGTGAATCCTGCAGTATCTCGGATGATCCGGCCGGTGGTGCGGTTGAATACCCGTTCGGACCCTACCTGAAGGCGGATGTCTTCCCCGAGAATCCGGTTGTTGATGCCAACACCGTGACCTTCGTCACCACGGGCGACCTCGATATGGGCGGCGCGGATGCAACGGCCTGGCGCTATGATACCGTCTCCGGCAAGTTCATCGCCGACGACACCTCGGCGGACGGCAATGGCGTCGCCTACGATACCTACTGATTGACGCTGGCAATGAGTGCAAGGGACAGCAGCGTTGAACGGGGCATTGCGTAGTCGTGGTGTAACACTTCCCGAGCTCCTGATCGTCCTGACCATACTGGGGGTCGTCGCAGCCGCGGCGATCCCCGGTTTTTCTTCCACTGATGGGAAACGTCTGGATCTGGCTGCTGCCGAGGTCGCCGCTGCCCTGCGCTATGCCCGCAGCGAGTCCATGCACAGTGGCGAGGTCCATGGCATCCGGGTCAGCACGAACAACCAGCGCGTGGTGGTGTACAAGGCCGATCTTGCAACAGACCCGGTCAGCATCGATGTGATTCTAAGACATCCGGTGGACAAGAAGCCGTTCGACTTCGATTTTGATACCGCAAAGATGACCGCGGGCGTGAGGATCGGCAATAACCTTGATCCGTTTCTTTATGGCACTGGCCGACGCATGAGCGTGCTGTTCGATGCCAGTGGCGCGCCGATCTGGATCGTCAGCTCCACCAGTACCACCTATCCGCTGCAGGACGGCATGGTCCAGCTCAATTCCGGCAACCAGCAGCGCATCGTGCGGGTCGCACCGGTGACCGGCCGGGTGACTGTCGAATGAAGACGTATGCGTCGTGCAGAGATACAGGTCCCGCAGGGTGCGTTCCACGCAGCGCACATCCCGGCCAGCGCATGGGTGGTTTTACCTATATTGAAGTTATCGTGGCGACCGCGCTGATCATTGTCTGCCTGCTGCCCGCGCTGGATGCCCTGTCGGTCGGTGTCAAGGGCAGCGGCATCCATGAAACCTATACCATGGACCACTACTACCTCACGGGCATGATGGAGCAATTGCTGGCCGAACCCTACAGTACCCTCGATATCGAGGCGCTCACGGTCAACAACCCGGCTACCCCGACGGCCTTCTCGGACACGGTGGCCACGGCCGATGGTCGCACCCTGGTTCGGCAGGTCTACCTGTCCCGTTACGACGCTGACAATGCCGATAGCGATAACAATTTTTTTACCGGTACCGATACCGGTCTGCTCTGGATACGGGTGGAACTCGAGGGTACGGCTCTCGGCCTGGAGCGCCTGACCAATGTCTATGAGTAGCGCAACGGTGCACGGAGTGCACCCTACCCAGAATCGTAGGGTGCGTTTCACGCACCGGGACATTCGCCCACCCCAGCACGGTTTTACCCTGGTCGAGATGCTCATGGCGCTCGCCATCGGCAGTATCCTGTTGCTGGCCCTGAATGGCGTGGTGGCGCGCGGCCTGCAGACCCAGGATGCGGTGCAGGCCAAAAACGACCTTACCCAACAGGCGCACTTTGCCATGGAAGAGATGGTGCGGGCGGTGAGTCACAGTCGCAGGCTGCTGTTGCCGCTGGCTGATAAAACGCCGACTACCTTGGTCGAAAACATCCGCGAGCAAACCAACCCGCCGTCAACGCCGCCCGCCGGCAGCGTGCTGGCCACCGCGGTGCTGGCCGTGACCCTGCCGGCCACTTCTGATCTGGACGGCAACGGCACCCCCGATGCCGACAATGACGGCGATGGCCGCCTCGATGAGGACCTCCCCGCCGATACCGATAATGACGGCAAGCCTGGCATCCGGGGCATCGATGATGACGGTAACGGCATCATCGATTATTCCCTTTCTCCAATAGCCGATGACGATGAAAGCATGGATCTGGCCCAGAACGAGGATCATATCAACGGACTGGATGATGATGGCGACGGCATCATCGATGAAGACCCCGGTGCCGACAGCAACGGCGATGGCTGTGCGGGCGTCTGCGGGGTGGATGACGACGGCGACGGTGCCCTGGATGAGGGGGCGACAGCGGACGACGACGAGGACGGCAGCAGCGACGAGGACTGGTATGACCCGGTGGTGTTCTACCTGAGCAGCGACACCCTGGTGCAACGCATCCCGGTCCCCTGGGACACGGATGCCAGCGGCACCGTCACCGGCAGTGATTTCATCGTCAACACCCTCGCCGAAAACGTGACCCGCTTTCGGGTGGAACGCATCCCGCAGCAAGGCGACCGTGCCGTACCGGTCGACCTGACACTCGAGCTGACCAACCCCGAGACGACCGAGACGGTCAGCCTGACCACGCGCGTGCGGGTCGGGGGTGCGTTGTGATCCGCGGCAGGCCGGTAAGCCGAACGGTGCATGAAATGCACCCTACCCATCATTCAACCCGTAGGGTGCATTCCATGCACCATTGCACCGTGCGTAAAACACACCCTGCCCATCATTCAACCCGTAGGGTGCATTCCATGCACTATTGCACCGTGCGTAAAAAACACCTTACCCATACCTCCCGGCAATCCACCCAGCGCGGCTACATCCTGCTGCCGGTGGTGCTGGCGCTGATCCTGCTCGCCACCATCGCCTCGCTGATCAACCGTGAAGGCGCCATCCATGCCGACATGGTTGCCAATACCACCGAGACCGTCACGGTTGAACATGTTGCCCGGACCGGTCTGGCCCACGCCGTCTGGGGCGTACAGAACAGCGGTTGTGCCGGCGACTTGGCGATGACGAGTGTGCCGTTTGGTGAGGGCGGGACAAACAGCTACACGGCCACGGTCGTCACCGGTGGCGCAACCACCACGCAGTACACCTTCAACCCGGATCGCGATGGCTTTATCGACGAGGGGTCAGCCGATCAGAACCATTCCGGCGACGCGACCACCAAGGTCAAGGACAAGCTGGATAACGTCAGGCAGGCGCTGTATCACTATGACCTGTCGTCCATACCGACCGACCGGAAGGTGGTGACGGCCACTGCCTGGTTTTACGTGGACTCCGAGGACAAGGAAGGCGCGGTGACGCTGCACCCGGTGACCGCCGACTGGACCGAGGCCAACCTCACCTGGAACGCCATCGGCGGTCACTACGAAAGCGGGGTCTATGGCAGCTTCCCGCCGCAGCCGGCAAAGGATGTGTGGGTGTCGTTCAACGTCACCGCGCTCGCCCAGAACTGGGTCAGTAACCCGACCGGCAACTACGGGTTTCTGCTGAACGCCACCTCCATCGATAATGAATCGCAATACACCAGCCGCGAATACGGCACCCTCAGCCTGCGTCCCTACCTGGAAGTCACCACCGCCGATGCCGCGGTCTCGCCCGTGCAGATCAGTGCCACCGGCACCCTGACCGGTAATCCGTCACCGGCTAACGACATCACGCGCACCCTGACGCGGCCCGACGTCCCGGCCTACCAGCCAGCGTCGACCCTGAATCTGCAGCTCAGCGACACCGGCGGCGGCAAGGACACCCTGATCGATGACTTTTACCCCATACGCAACTACGGCGGCGCCAGTTACCTGCAGATAAACTCGCAATCCGGCTGGTTCATGGCCCCCCTGATCCAGTTCGACCTGCCTGACCTCCCACCTGGCGCCCGGGTTCTGGAGGCGCGCCTCGAACTCCTCACCCTCAATGTGAATACCGGGGGAACCGCGACCGTTCACCGCGTGACGCGGGACTGGGTGGAGGGTACCAGGAACGGCGGCGGCATCGCCGACGGCGCGACCTGGGAGACCCATGACGGCACCAATGCCTGGGCCCAGCCGGGTGGCGAATACGTCCCGCTGGCCGCAGCCGCGACGGACATCCCGGCCGGTATGAGCGGCTGGGGGGTGTCCTGGGATATCGCCGCGCTGGTGCAGGAGTGGATCGACGGCACCGTGCCCAACTACGGCCTCATGCTGAGAGGCGACGGCGTGCTCAATAATGCGCAGTTCAACTCCCGGGAGACCAACAATCCCGTCGACAGACCCCGGCTCACCCTCACCTGGGCCTGCGAGTGCGGTAGTCCCTGCCTGGCGCCACAGGGTTCGGGCAAGGTGCTGCTGGTGGTGGACAACAAGGTCGCCATGCTTGCCGCGGATGTCTACAAAAAGGCGCTGCTGGAATCCTGGGGCTATAGCGTAACCCTGATCGCCGACAACGCGGCTCAAAGCGACTTTAATACAGAGCTTGGCGCCCATGACGTGGTGTACATTTCCGAAACGGTCGATCCGGCAAGCATGGCGGGCAAACTGAGCAACGCCCCCACCGGCATTGTCAGTGAAGAGGGCCTGCTGAACGACGACCTGGGCATCTC
>JBATFE010000003.1:0-24265 GCA_049664445.1 Gammaproteobacteria bacterium | reverse complement strand
CGGTGCGTGAAACGCACCCTACCAAAACATTGTGCACCGTTTTCCCGGTGCGTGGAACGCACCCTACCAAAACCGATGCCGGTGCGTGGAACGCCTCCTACGGTTTGTTGCGGGGCTGTCTCATTGCGTAGGGTGCATTCTATGCACCATGATTCCTTGCTCACTGTACCGATGTTCAAATGGCAAGGACGCGACGATGCCGAACTACCGACGTGCCATTGTTCCCGGTGGTACCTTCTTTTTTACGGTTGTCTCCTGGCAGCGCAGGCCGGTGCTGTGTCATCCGGATATTCGCGCGGCCCTGCGAGCCGCAATTATGTCCGTCAGGGGAACGCACCCCATTACGATTAATGCCTGGGTGCTATTACCGGATCATTTGCATTGTGTGTGGACATTGCCGGATGGGGATGCTGATTTTTCGGTGCGCTGGGCGATGATTAAACGTTTTGTGACGCGGCGGATTACGGGTTCTGGTAATGGTGCGTGGAACGCACCCTACGGTAAGGCTGTCGATGCGTGGAACGCACCCTGCGGTAAGGCTGACGATGCGTGGAACGCACGCTATCGAGAGAGCTCGCGATTGAAACGGCATGAGGGTGGACTTTGGCAGCGGCGTTTCTGGGAACACCGGGTGCGGGATCAGGCCGACCTGAACCGTTGCCAGGATTACCTGCACTGGAACCCGGTGAAGCACAGGCATGTTAGCCGGGTGGCCGACTGGCCGTTTTCGACGTTTCACCGGTTCGCTTGCAAGGGCTATTACCCAAGGGATTGGGGCGGGCAAGGAGTAGACGACGCTGGTGTATTTGGCGAATGATGCGCTTTGGTGTGCGCGGCGCACCCAGCCCTGGTCAAGGGATTTGACTCATCATGCGTTTCAATTTCCCGGTCAAATGGCCGATATCCCTCGCATGCACCGTGTACTTGTTAACAGCCTGAAGAATGCCTGGTCGGCCACCAGTTTCAATGGGGAAGAAATCAATTCTTATGCCCGGCGACTGACGATCGAAGAGGCCCGCAACGGCCTCATGGGTCTGAGCGTGGTTCTGATGTGTCTGTTCGGGGTGGAAAGCTACTTGTTCAGCCAATCCGATCTGGGTGTCGTTGCGGTCTACACCTGCTTGATGCTGGCGCTGCTCGCCCTGCATATCCTGGTATCGGCACGCGCGATTAGTGACATCCGCTCCCTGTATCTGCTCGGGACCACGCTGTTGATAATCAGCGGTACGGCCTTCGTGCTGTTGGCCCATAACAGCGGTGCCTTCAATTTTGCCTTGTTTGCCAGCGTTACCCTGCTGTTCATGGTGGTGCCGATTGTCCCCTGGGGACTGAAAGAGGCCCTCATGGTGCTGGCGCTGATTTATATTACCTTCACGACCTCAACCTGGGCGACCAGCCGCGAATTCGATACCCAGACACTCTGGTCGCTGCAGTTCATCATGCTGGGGGCGGGCAGCATCAGCCTCGCGCTGGTGATGCGCAACACCTGTCTGCGCAAGGCCGATATCAGCACCCGTTTCGAGCTGGAACAAGCCAATCACAGGATGATGCAGTTGTCCAACAAGGATCCACTGACCGGTGCCTGGAACCGGCGTTTCCTGAGCAATGTGTTCTACGAAAAGACAGCGGAATGGTTGGCCGCAGGGCAGGCCTGGCACTTTGTCTTCCTGGATCTGGATGATTTTAAATTGATGAACGATACCTGCGGCCATGAATTTGGCGACAGCGTATTGCGTGGTATCAACGACAGCTTCTCGGATGCTGTTCACGACAAGGGCTACGTGATACGCATGGGTGGCGATGAATTTGCCCTGCTGTTTACAGAGGATAATCCGGAAACGTTACTTTCCGATGGCGTTGAGGCCGTGCGGGCAGCCATCCGTATGCCAGACAATTGCCGAACGATTCAAATCAAGATGAGCTTCGGCATTCTCACTGTCCCTGCGGATATGCAGTTGTCACAAGAAGCGGCCTATCGTAGCGTCGATGCGGCCCTGTACGAGGCAAAGGAAAGAAAACAATCGCTGGGTGGCAAGACCTCTATGGTGCGGGTGATTGCTAAATCATCTGGATAAATAACGACAGAAATTTGTCATATTGCTGGCCTATTGCACCTCATAGAGTCAAAATTCCGCCACATTTTACCTTACATATCCGTCACTTAAGTAACGCTGTCGATTGCCGATCCTGTTAATACAGGTGATCCCTCTAAAGGTTACCGGGACAAGGATGTCGCGGAGGACAACGTAGTCACAATGAGCGCACTGGCCGACAGATTTATCAATACAGCATGGCGAGCCAATTCCACACGAATTGGACCCATCGGGCTGGATTTTTCCCTGACCGAGGTGCACCTCGTGCAACTGCAGTTCGATATCAATAACAGGATTACATTGCGCGCAAGCACCTCATTGCCCTATTCGGGGACGCGTGAGGAACTGCTGGCAGCACCGAAGAAACTGCGCAGCTTGCTGCAGCAGGCGCTGAAGGCCGAGCACTTTCGGGGGAAAGCCGTTGTCACGACCCTGCCGGCGTCGGACACCCGGATCATGGCGGTTAGCTACCAGGCCGGGGAGGGTCAGTCCGATGATGCGGCGCTGCTGTATTCATTAGCGGAGCGTGTCGATCACGATCTCAATGACTATGTTATCGATTACCTGCCTGTGCGCGCTGCCACCTCTTCGGCAGACCGGCTGGCCATCGTTACGCTGGCGCGGCGTGAGACGGTGATCGGTTATCTGGAAGTGTTGCGCAAGGCGGGACTGGAGATTCGCCAGCTCGAGATCGGTCCGGTTGCCATTCGCCGGCTGGTGAGCAGCATGGGCGCACAGGACAAGCACGAGAATGTGCTCGCCATCAATTTCGGTCGCACGGCCAGCTATATCACCGTGGTATCCGGGAACCGTCTGTTACTTGACCAGGAAATCCACTGCGGTGAAACCGGATTGCTGGAGAATATTGCCGGCGAGCTCGACATGTCGGTCGAGTCGGTCCGTGTGCTGCTGGAGAACAACAATATTTCACCCCAGCCACCCGCCGCTGTTGCCGGCAGCAGCGAGATTGATATTGCCGGAACACTGCAGGAAATCATCAAGCCCCTGCTGCGAGGATTGACCGAGGAAATTAACCGCGTGCTGGTCTACACCGCATCACAGACGCATGGCGAGGTGATCAGCCGCATTTACATGATGGGCAGCCTGGCCCGCTGGCAGGGCATGGACGGCTTGCTGAACAGCCTCATCAAACTGCCGGTGGAGACGATACCGGATCCGCTGAAGTCCTTTGGCAACGCGAATACCTCACCCGCGGGGAGACAGCCGCGCCCTGAAATTGCAGTGGCAACAGGGCTCGCCCTGAACGGCTTTGACGAAGATGTCTGATATCGACCTTATACCGCAGGATTACCGTGTGCGGCTTTGGCTGCAGAGCCGGGTGAAACGCACGGCTGTGGCTATGGTCGTAATGGTGACCATGGCGGCTGCGATGTTCACGGTGCTTAACTATCTGGTTGCACAGGTTGACCGGGATGTCTCGGTGCTGCAGAAGCGGCAGGCGATTACCACGCAGCAGCGTGAAGCATTGACGCAGTTAAATGAGCAAAAGAAAAGTCTGCATCATCAGCTTGAATTGTTGAGCGGCCTGCGTAGCGGGGCCTCCGCATCCGCCATGTTTGTCGCCATCGACCGGGCCATCACCGACGGCGATGTCTGGTTCCAGAACTGGCAGTTCCAGCGTGCCGGAACCTCCGTGGAGAAGCCGGCCGAGCCCGCCAGCAACGGCTATTTCATTATCATGCCGGCCAGCAGCGATAAAAAAACAGCGGCCTGGAAGATCGAAACCCACATGACGATCCGCGGACAGGCGCGCGACCATTCCGCACTGTCACGCTTTGTCCGGCAACTGTTCGCACAGCCGGACATACAGGACGTACGCATACTCAATACCTCACTGGCGGCGAACCGCGAATTCGTCGATTTCAACCTCGCGGTGACGGTCAACAGCAAGGGGACCCGCAGCTGATGGCAGGCGCGCTGCAAAAAATGGACCCGCGAATGGCTTCCCTGGCGATGGTCGGAACGACCCTGCTGGTACTCGCGGTTTTGACCGTCTATGTGGTGCTGCCGGAGTTCAGGGAATACCGGAAATCCCTTGGTACGCTGGAGGTGCTGGAACGTGTTGCCCACAACGGCGACGAGCTGCAGCAGGAGATGACCTCCTTGGCGCAGGAAACCGACGAGCTGGTACAGCGTCTTCACGGGGACATGGTCAACATGCCCAAGAACCAGATGGAGGCCTTCATCATCGGTCGTCTGCAGGGCATATCCTGGCGCAACAAAATGGTATTGCACACGGTGACACCCGGAAAGGGCGATGTGGTGCGCATGTTCGAGGAAGTGTTATTCGATGTCGAGGTCTCGGGCGAATACTTCGATCTGTTTGCCTGGCTGCAGGACCTCAGTGAAGAACTTGGCTATGTGGTGGTGAAACACTTTTCCATCGCCACCGGGAAACAAAAAGACTCGGAGACACGGCTCAACGCCAGGTTCACGATCGTTTCCTACCGGGAGGTTGATGATGCCTGAACGTACCCTCACGCTGCCGGGTCTGCTTGTTAGCGTGATGCTGGCGTCAGCGTCCACGTATGCAATGGAGGTTCAGCTCAAGACCAATCCCTTCGAGCGCCCGGTGATGTCGGACAGTGCTGCTGATCAACCCTTGCCAGCAAAGGAACCCGCAGCGGACATGGCATTGCGCGGTACCATGGCCGCGGGCCGCTACTCGCTGGCCGATATTGGCGGAGAGATACTGTCCATTGGCGAGGAAGTCAACGGCTATACGCTCGTGGCTGTCCACGAGCATCAAGTGGTGCTGCAGAAAAACGATATACAAAAAACGCTGTCGATGGATGTGGATGCGGAGGAGAAGCAGTGAAGGTAGCTATATGGCAACTCATAACAAAGGTCCTCAACAGGGGGATCATACTGCTGCTGCTATGCCCGGTGCATGCCGCCTTCGGTGAGCAGCTCCCGGCTGAGGTGCCGGTCGAAACCGGCAGTGACAGCAGCTTCCTGAAAGATGGCAAGATCACCCTGACGCTGCGTGATATGGCAATCACGGAGGTCATGGAAATGCTGTCGCGCGCGGCACGGGTAAATATCCTGTTGTCGGATACGGTAAAGGGCAATGTCTCGGTCAACCTCTATGATGTCACTATCGACGAGGCCATCGATGATATCGTTGCATCGGCGGGTTACGGTGTTGAACGGCGCCGCGGCAGTTATTTCGTGGTCGATCGTAACGAGGCAGGCAAACATTCACCCGGTGGACCAACACAGCTGCGTACCTTCAAGGTACAGTATTCCGATCCGGAAACGATAGCCGGGATACTCGAGAACCATTTGTCCGGCTATGGCCAGGTGACGACCCTGTCGGCGCGGCGCATGCTGGTCGTCGAGGATACACCCCATTTCCTTGACCGCATCAGCAACCTGCTGCAGGAGCTCGACCGCCAGCCGCGGCAGATCCTGATCGAGGCGCAGATACTCGAGATCGGTCTGAAGGACTCTGAATCCTACGGCCTCGACTGGGCCCAGATATTCAGTACCGGTAATCCATTATTTGAAGGGGGTATCCGGGGCCTGAGTGATCCGGGTTCCCCCGGCCTGTTTCTGGACTACTTTTCGGATGACCTTTCGCTGGTGCTGGACGCACTTCGGACCCGTGACCGTCTGCGGACGCTGGCAACGCCAAAGCTTCTGGCGCTGGAAGACCAGGAGGCGGAAACCATTATCGGTGACCGCCTCGGCTACAACGTCACCACGACAATCGATAATGTCACGACCACCTCCACAAAGTTTCTCGAATCCGGTGTGATTCTCAGGGTGCGGCCATCGGTCGACGAGCAGGGACGCGTGCTGCTGGATATTCATCCGGAAGTCAGCACCGGTTCTGTGTCGGACGATGGTATTCCGAACCAGAATACAACGGAGGTCACCACCACCATGCTGGTCGACAGTGGCAAGACGGTTTTCATCGGTGGTCTGATCAAGCGCACTGCGCAGGAGACGCGCGAGGGGGTCCCCGTGCTGGGCGATATCCCGGGTCTTGGCCTGCTGTTTTCAAACAAGAGCCTCAGCACTGTCAATACCGAGCTGGTGGTGCTCATTACACCCTACATCCTTGATCATGGCCGGCTTGCGATGGATAACGGCGAGAGTGGCAAAGTGAGAAGGGTGTCAGAGGAGCTTGCTGTCCAGCCAAGAAAGATCGACAGTACCCTGTCAAAGATGAAGCGTTTCGAGGACACGCTGGGCCTGGCGTCAGATGAGCCTGTCAGGGCAGACAACGCGCCTGCAAGCGGCGATCGTCAGGAGACGGGCGCCAGTGTCACCGGGTCCGCAGACACTGCAATCGCGGCGCCGGGCTATGACAATAACTGGATCTACGAGTAGTTTATCCGTGTGTCCGCAACTCCGCAGGCAGCGCTGAACGTTCAAGCTGGTCAGGAAATGTCAGCGACCCCCTGACAAGGGCGCTCAACGGGTGCGCTGGCCGCTGTCTGGCAATACCTGCTGCATCATTCCAGCCGGGTTCATTTGCTGAAACTGTTTGCTTCCCTGGCCGAACGCCTGTCCCAGGTCATGGATACTCTTCTCCATGCGCAGCATGGAGTCGTTCATGGTCTGCATGCTGTTCTGCATCTCCCTGACATCCTCTGACATGGCGCCCACGTAACCCGTCATTTCACCCATCGATCTGCTCATGTCGAACATCAGTTTTACAAATACAAGCGCAATGACGGCTGCGCAGAGTAATAACAGTGTCTGTAATGATTTGCTGGTCATTTTCTTTGTGGCTGCACGCGTGTCGGTAGTCACTTTAGCGAAACAGGCTTGCCATTGTCTGCTTTTGAAACCTTCCATAGCTATTGAAATAGGCATCGGACAGCGTGGCATTCGAGACCGCGGTGACCTGGTACTGTTTGTTGTGCTCAATGTCGCGCACGGCAATCGGTACACCATCCAGTTCGGTCGCGAGTAATTCGAACGGCTCTGCCATGCTGCCCAGCAGGCTGCTGGCAGTCCCCGCCATGCTGCGCGAGAACACAACCAGCGCTTCAAGTGTCGCGAAATCCCGGTTTGAGAGTTTGCCATCGGCGGCCGTCATCATGCAGACCTCCGCGGCGGGACGACCATTTTTCAATATGCCACTGGCCTGGCAGCGCAGCCCGGCAATGGTGTGCCGGCCGCGGTCAACGGTCCTGAAGCTGGCGGAGTTCAAGGGCGTGCCTGCTGCCGGGGCATCGAGTATCGATCCCATGCGTTGCTCGATCATGTTGCGCTGTTCCGCCGGCAGTCCGGCAAGCAGGTTCGTCATGTACGGTGCCATAGACTGCTTCAGGCTGGTAGCCGTCTGCACCGTGGCTTCAAGCTCTGCCGCTGTCAGCTGGGTGTACTGACGCTGTTGCGGCTCTACATAGGTCACGATCCCGTTGCGACTGTCATAGAGCAGGTATTCTGCCCTGCCATCAGCGCTTATTCTGCCGTTGCCGTTCCTGACCCGTAGTGTTGAATTCAGTCCGTCCGAGCCGCGCACGTTCAGTGTGATATCTGCCTGTACCGGTACGGCAGCCAGCATGACCGATACTGCGACTATGCCGCCAATAATGCACCTTGAAACCATTGTGATCTCCTCCATCGCCGGTGTTGTCTTATAGCTGCCAAGTGTAACCTGTCTGCGGATAATAGTCCTTGCGAACAGCGATACCGGCCACGTAAAGAACAGGGACAGCACATGGGTGTTGCCGCGGCGTTCCCATGGAACGCTGCTGCTGGCTCAAATCGTGTGACAGCTGCAATGTCTATTGTTGATAGCTGTTGCGGGGCGCAGGCGGAACAGGCCCTGGGTATGGGTATAAAAAAACCACCCTGTAGCGGGTGGTTTTTTTAACTGGACCGGTCTGCGGGTGTCTAGAACAGGGGGACACCGTTGATGATCGTGAATAACTGGTAAATCCCGAGCCAGATGGCCGATGCAACCAGACCCCACTTGATGGTTTCTATTCCCATAATACTGCCTCCTGTTCCCATTTAATCTGTTTCGTTATCGGCAGCCGGCGTTGAAACTTTCATCAATTCCGCTGATGCTGGCGCCAGAAACATTACGACTGCCATCATAGGCTGGACTCGGGAGAATGGATTGGCCCTGGATCACAGTTTATTGTCCCTTCATGCCAGACAAATGGCGCAGGAAGGTGTCGCTGTGATCCGATAACACCATGAAAAATATAGAGTAAGTATGGCAGGGTATACCAGGAAAGGGGGTGGCCGGTTGCGGTCACCCGGCGCGGGTCGTCAGTGATTACGCGATGGGTTAGGGATGAAGTGTCCCCGGCCCGCTACTCTGAAGAGGCGTTATAGGTGCGCCGGGCATCCGCCAGCGCCTTTTGATAGTTGTTGCGGTCTTCCTGCCATGCCTTGCAGCCTTGCACAAAGGCCAGCACGGTGCAGGCGCCAAACAGCAGGGCATAGTAGTTGCCGGTAGGGATGTCCTGGTAGCCAAGAAACACAATGATTGCCACACCCGGGACCAGTAGCGAGAACATACCGCTGCTGAATAAGGAAGAGAAAATATGTCCTAGCAAGTGGGTAGCCGATGGCCTGTCCAGACCATAGGTGTCGTGTATTTCCTGTATCAGTCTTGTGCCGGGCTTTGCCATCCAGATGCTCCTGCTTGTTGTTGGTATTTCAGGGTGATTACGCGCTTGTTACAAGCATAGGCAGCCCCACTGCCGGTGTATATTGTCCCTAGGTACGACGCCCTGTCGTGGTGCATGCGCGGGCACTGCACCGGGAACTTGATAACAGGCCTGCTTTTGCCGTAGTGTCGCAAACTCCGTGAACAATCCTGTACGGGACATGACTGAGTGATGACAGGAGTGCCATACCACCGCCTGTTGGGAATGTTTTGCCTGCTGGCGATGCTGCCTGCCACCGTGCTGGCATCCGGCGATGGAATGCCCTCGCTGGTGCGCGATATCGGCATCTGTATCGTCCTGGCGGGCCTGCTGGCCATTGTGTTCGTGCGCCTGAAGATCCCCGAGATTGCCGCGTTCCTGCTTGCCGGCGTGGTGGTGGGGCCGGTGGGTGCCGAAATGGTGACAGACCCGGCGAATATTGAAACCATCTCCGAACTGGGATTGATCCTGTTGCTGTACCTGATCGGTCTCGAGATTGATATTCGCAAACTGCTCGACAGTGGCCGGATACTGGGTGTAACCGGCTTGCTTCAGTATCCCTTGTGTGTGGCGTTTGGTGTCGTGATCACCAAGTTGCTGGTGTGGCTCGGTCTCGGTGGCGAATTGCTGTCCAGTGGTTATGCGCCTTTGTATATCGGTTTTCTCGTGGCAGCCTCGTCGACCCTGCTGGTCGTCAAGCTTTTCCAGGAAAGCTTTCAACTGGACACGGAGGTCGGGCGGATTGCACTGGGTCTGCTGATCTTCCAGGATATCTGGGCGATCGGTGTGATTGCGATACAGCCAAACTTTGCTGCACCGTCCGCCGCCCCGATTCTGCTGTCTTTTCTGGGTATCGTGGTGCTGGCGATGCTGGCGGCTTTTATTGCGCGTTTCATCATTCCCATCGGTTTCAAGTGGGTCGCCAAGAAACCGGAGGTGGTGTTCGCCGCGTCCATCTCCTGGTGTTTTCTGATTGTCCTGCTGGGCGTCAATCTGGATGTGCTGACCAACTGGTTCCTGAAGTTTGACTTGCACATGAGTGTTGGCGCGGAAATGGGCGCACTCATTGCCGGAGCGACGATTGCCAACTTGCCCTACAGTACCGAAATTATCGGCAAGGTCAGTGTCGTCAAGGACTTCTTTATTACCCTGTTCTTCGTTGGTCTGGGGATGAGCATCCCGATGCCGGATGGCGCGGATGTGCTGATGCTCGCCGGACTGTTCGCCGTGATCGCATTGCTGGCCCGTTACGTGGTGTTCTTTCCACTGCTCTATGTGGCCGGTCTGGATCGCCGCAATGCCATGGTGACCTCGGTACGGCTCGCACAGATCTCGGAGTTCAGCCTGGTGATTGGCTTTATCGGTGTGCAACTCGGGCATATCTCCGGTGATTTGAACAGTGCCATCATTTTCGCCTTTGTCATTACCGCCTTGCTGACACCGCTACTGTTCCAGCAGGCGGATGCCATTCATGAGCGGCTGTCCGGCATGCTTGCACGGCTGGGTTTCAGGGAGCCGCCCAGCAGCGAGGCCGGCGCGGAAGAGTCCTATAGCCTGGCATTGCTGGGGTTCCACCGGATTACCTCGTCGTTGCTGCATGAACTCAAGAAGAACAATCCCGGGCTGCTTGAGAAGACGCTGGTGGTGGATTTCAATGTCAATATACATCCGCGAATTGCCGCACAGGGGCTGACGGTCAAGTACGGTGACCTGTGCAGCGCCGAGACATTGCATCATACCGGGGTGGACAAGGCGAAGGTGATTGCCTGTACGATTCCCGATGATGTGCTGAAAGGCACCACCAACCGCAAACTCGTCGAGGCGGCCCGTCATGTCAATCCGGATGCCGTGATCATCGCAAATGCGATTGAATTGTCAGAAAGCCGTGCCTTGTACCAGGCCGGTGCGGATTATGTGTTTCTGCAGCGCATAGAAACAGCACGTGCAGTCGAGCAGGCCATTGAACGTGCGCTCGCGGGTGAGATTGGTGTGCACCGCAGTGCAATTGAAGCACAGCATGGAGAATGGCACACGCGCGAAGAAGTCATGTAGGCGCGCCTGTCAGCGAGGGGCTAGGTCGGACCCAGCGGGATTTTCGGCGACCAGTGCAACCAGCTGTCCTGTTGCCCGTCATGAAGTTGAAAGGACATTCCCTGGTCGGCGGCGTCCCCCATGTCGGGGTTGTCGGGCGTGGCAAAGGTGATACCACCATCAAGGATCGTCTCCATTGTATCGGCATCAATCTTTACCCCGCCGACAACGCTGGCATCAATACGGATACCGCTGGCATTCCAGAATACCGAATTGCTGCGCACCAGCGGGGCGTAGTAGGGCCTGATGTTGATAAATACGATGACCTCGTCGGCATTGGCACCCAGCTTGTAACCGATAACACTGCCAACCGGTATTTGCCGGTAATAGACCGGGTCGCCGCTATCCAGAGACCCGAGTCGCTGTGTCCTCAGCTGCAGGTTGAGACCGTCGCCGAGGCGTTTTTCGAAGGGTTCATGTTCCAGGCCGGTGAAGTGTGTGGTGGGCGTGCCAGCGCCGGGCTGCACGGCAATATAGTTGCCGGTCAGGAGGGTGCCGAGGTGTTCGGTTTTTGTCAGACCGAGTTTCGCGCTGACCACCCAGAAGCGCGTCTCCGTGTTGGCCATGTGACTGGCTGAACCAAACAGATCCGCATGCACCGTCACGCCATTGCTGTCGTTCCTGAGTTTTACCTCCGTGACGCGACCGATCGGGATGTCCTGGTATCTGAGTTCGGCACCGGCAGACAGGCCGGCTGCCGAATCAAACGTTATGCGGATCGGCAGGCTGTCTTCCGTGGCACTGCGCGCATCGCTGTACAGGGGGAAAGTCGCATTCTCCCTGGCGGCAGCGCCCGGCTTGTCCGGTGTATAGAAGGCGATGCCGCCTGCGAGAATTGACTTGATGGATTCACTCTTTACATGGAAGTTGCCCAGTCCGCCGCTGAGCTCTATACCGCTGGCATTCCAGAAACGTGAATTTGTATGTACCAGGTGTTTGTATTGCGGCCTGATGGTCAGTTGCACCAGTACGGTTTTATTGTCCTCATCCAGTCGATAACCGTCGACCTGTCCGACGGTTATCCTTTTGTAGAGTACCGGCGAGCCGGCTGCCAGTGACCCGAGATCCGTGGCGCGTATGCTCAGGTGCAGGCCGGGTTCGCGCTTGTTGCCAAACAGGGTATCGTTTTCAGAGGCTGAGTCATAATCCGGATAAAGCTTGAAGGTACTGCCGTTTTTCGCCAGCGCCCCCCCCGCAGCATTGTTGTCCGGCGTGGCAAAGGCGATACCGCCGGAGATGATGCTGGTGGCCGATTCCGTTCTCAGCTTGAATCCTGCAACACTGCCGCTCAGGTTTACACCGCTGCTGTTCCAGAAACGCGTATTCCTGCGGACCAGGTGTGCATACTGTTCCTCTATGTGCGCGTCTATAATGACGTGGGTCCCCAGCTTGTCGAGGCGATAGGCCTGCACGGTGCCAACGGGAATTTTCCTGTAGTAGATGCTGGTGCCCTTTGACAGCGAACCCAGGTCATCGGCGCTGAGCTTGAAATGCAGCCCCGGGTCCGTGGTGGGTAATACCGGGGGTTCTTCCAGTACCTCAAAGTCAGTCCGCGGTTCTCCCGCACCGGGTTGTATTGCTATGTATTCGCCTGATAGCAGTGTCGACAGCCCCGATATTTGTTGCAGCGATATCTTCGGACTGACCCGCCAGAAGCGGGTGCCTGTGGCAAGCAGGGGGCGCATGCGCGGGTCAAGCGATGCACGTGCGACCACGCCGTTTAGATCCGTTTCAATACTGATTTCCTCGATGCGTCCTATCTCGACGCCTTCGAACATGATGACTGTATTGTGTTCCTTTATACCTTCGCCGTTCTGCAGGTGCAGCGTGATATTGATGCCGGCTTCGGCGACCTTGAAATTATCGTACAAGGGAAACACATCGCCATCTTCGCTGGGGAAGGTTTCTGCATCGTTGTGCGGTGTGAAAAATGCCAGCCCGCCGGAGAGTACGGCTGCCAGGGATTCGGTTTCAATGGAGAGGCCGGAAAGTCCGCCGGAAATACTGATGCCGCTGGCGTTCCAGAAACGGCTGGTCTTCCTGACCAGGTATTCATACTGCTCATTGATGAAGACGTTGATGTTGACGCTGTTACCATCTTCGGCAAGGGCATGTTCCTGTACGCGCCCGACGATAATTTGCCGGTAGTAGATGGGCCCACCCTGCCTCAGCGAGCCGAGCCTGTTGGCTGTTATGGTGAGGTGCAGTCCCGGGGTATCGACGTCGTGCGGGGGCGGACGGGTCAGCGCCCTGAACTTGCGTGTCTTTTTTCCATCCCCGGGTTTGATGGCGATATAGTTACCGGAAAGCAGCGTACCCAGCCCGGTCACACCGGCAAGAGAGATTTCCGGTTTCACCAGCCAGAATTGTGTATTTGACCGCAGGTGTGACTCGGCACCGCGCGGAATCTCGATGTGGACCGTGACCGACTGCAGGTCCGGGTTCAGTTCGACTGACTTGACGCGTGCAACCTCGAGACCACGGTATATCAGTTTGGTTTTGCCGGCCTCGATGCCCTCCGCGGTGTTGAATACGATTTGAATCGGTACGCCGGCATCAAGCAGGCTTTTTATGATCAGCCCGCCACCAATGAGTGCCGCCAGCAACGGCAATATCCAGATGAACGGGATGCCGCTTTTTTTCTTCAACACGGGTTGCTGCGGTTTGCCGGAAACGGTGCCGGTGTCCGGTTGTTCAGTCATCAGTGACCTCTTTATCCCATATCAGGCGCGCATCAAATGTGGTGGCAGCGAGCATGGTCAGCACCACGACGCTGCCAAAGGCAGTGGCACCGGGTCCCGATATGATCTGCGCGATACTGCCGAAGCTGACCAGCGCAACCAGCAGGGCAATCACAAAAATATCGAGCATTGACCAGCGGCCGACCATCTCAACGGCGCGGAACATGCGGGTGCGCTGGCGGTCGTCCAGTGCCCATTTAAACTGTACCGACAACAGCAGGATTAACAGTGCGACCATTTTCAGTACGGGCACCAGGATACTGGCAATAAATATGACGGTGGCGACCGGGTAACTGCCGAGCTGCAACAGGGTGATAACGCCGGACATGATGGTATCCGGTTTTCCGGAACCAAAATACGTCACCGTCATGATTGGCAGGATATTGGCAGGGACATAGAGGATTGCCGCCGTGATCAACAGTGCCCAGGTTCGGGACAGGCTGTTGGTGGCGCGCATGTGCATATGCGCCCGGCAGCGCGGGCAATGTTCTTCATAACCGTCGTGGCCGACATCGAACGCCAGCTTGCCGCATGTATGGCAGCGTATCAGTCCCATTTGCCTGGCAGTTAATGGCTGTTTCATCGCGCCTGCCCCTGCAAGCCGTGTTCGATGTTGTTCCAGAAGCTGTCCTCGTCCAGCAACGACGACATCAGGGTCGTCACCAGCAGCAGTGCGATGAAGCAGTACAGGCCGATGCCGGGTACGACGCTGGCCATGCCCTTGAGTTTAACCACGGCGACCAGCACGCCCAGCATATAGACTTCCAGCATGCCCCATTCATCCAGGTAGTGATAATAGCGAAACGCATAGGGCAGCAGCGTGCTGAAACGTTGCAGGTACAGGCAGCCGGAGACAAAGGACATCAGCAGCAGTTTGCATAACGGGATCACGATGCTGGCAAACAGGACCAGCAGGGAGGTCCAGTACAAGCCTTCCTGAAACAGTACCAGGGAGCCCTTGTAAATAGTGGTCGAGGATTCCTGGCCGACAAGGTCCAGTGACATGACCGGTAACAGGTTGGCGGGTAAAAACAGCAACAAGCCGGTGAGGGCCAGTGCCAGTGTCTGTTCAACACTGCTGTTTTGCCGTTGATACAGCGGGTTGGCACAGCGCGGACACAGCGCCTTGTCACCCGGAGATGTTTCCAGCCGCTCCAGCAGCAGGTCACAATCCTTGCAGGCAATCCAGTTTTCCGGTATGGCCGTCAGCGCCCGGGTGTCGTTTTGGTTATCCATAAAATATATATAATACAACTGGATAAGGCTACATCTTGCGCGTCGGGCTGTCTAGCGGAAAGGTGCTGCCAGCGGTTCACCAATGAACACCCCCTGGCCGGGCCATTCGACACTTTTCCAGTAGGCCTCCAGCAGGGTCTCGCCATTCAGGTAGCGGTCGATGACGATATTCGGGCGTGGAAACTTCTGTACGAAGGCGCACGGTTCGACCACGGTGCCATAGCTGCCTGTCGCGCCCGCCTCCAGCCAGCGCAGGCTGCTCATTTGCCTGCTGCCGGTTAACTTGCCGCCGGCAGATGTGAGGTGGTCGGCAATGGCGCCGGGACGGTAGTGGTTACTGTCAATGTCCTTAACGTGTACCAGGCCGGTGAAGTAGAACATGACATCATCGCGATGTTGCAGGGCATCGCCTTCAATTACCTCCACCTTGAAACGATCGGACTGCAGCAGCTCAACGCCGGGGTAAAACCGTGCCCGG
This sequence comes from Gammaproteobacteria bacterium, assembly GCA_049664445.1. Classification (GTDB taxonomy): domain Bacteria; phylum Pseudomonadota; class Gammaproteobacteria; order UBA9214; family UBA9214; genus UBA9214. The sequence continues at coordinate 8,982 of JBATFE010000003.1, read as the reverse complement.
GTATTCCTGGCCCTGTCGGAGGTGCTCAGCAGGTAGGCAGTGCCGTCCGGGTGGGTACTGTCAGCGGCAACCCCGCGATCGATGAGTGCCTTCACTGCGGCAAACGTCTCACCGGCGAGCATCATCGAAGGACGCCAGTCGTGATCGGTAAACGGTCGCTGGCTGGTGCTGTTGAAGTAGGGGTTCGGCCTGGTCGCCTTGCATCCCTGCACGCAGAACGCCTCATCAAAACCGGCCGCGAAGGCCGTGGTAATCGACATGCATCCGACCCGGTAGGGTGCCGTCCAGGTCAGTACATAAGCCTGTACACCTGATGGCACCTGTGTATCCAGTTGGGCCTTTATCGAGCGGAAGGTTTGCGGGCGCATGACGTCGTTGCCCGGTTTGAATTTTACATGGATGACATTGCTGGCGGGTATATGACGCTTCGTCAGATAATACTCGCCAATACGGCGACTCAACGGGTCCTCGTCATTAATGATCAGCGCAAGGTGCTGCGGACCGAGTGTGGAACTGACGGTTGTGTCAAATAGCTCCGCGTCAGGGTCGGCGTCGCATGCCGGAAGTAACAACTGTGATAACAGCAACAGCAAGAACAGAAATGGCCTGCAGCGGCCACGTGGCCCTTGTATCGATATGGCCGGCATGCTGCTCCTGGGCCAGTCAGCTGTTTCTGCGGTACTCGACCGGAGATACCCCGGTCCAGCGTTTGAAGGCGCGGGTAAAGTTGCTGGGTTCGGAAAAGCCGAGCAAGTAAGTGATTTCACCGAGTGAGCGATGCGTTTCGCGAATGTAATGCAGTGCCAGTTCGTGGCGCGTACTCTCAAGCAGTGTCTTGAAGTTGGTTTCTTCGTTGTTGAGCTTGCGTTGCAGGCTGCGCAAGCTGACATTCAGTGATTGTGCGATAGTTCCCTGATTGGGTGTTCCATCGGGCAGGCGTTCTATAATTTTTGATCGCACCTGCATGGTCAGGCTGTGTCGGTCAAAGCGGGCCAGGTAATCCACGACAGCCTGGTCATTGATGCGTGCCAGACCGGGGTTGGAATTGGTTAATGGTGTATCAACCAGTTGTTTGCTGAAGGACAGGATGTTGTTGGCGGCGTCAAACTCGATCGGTGCACGGAAATACGCCTGTAACTTGCGGTCACAATCCGGCCTGGAGCCCTTCAGTGAGACATGTGCGGGGTTAATCTCGTCACCGGCGGTCAAGCGGCACATGCGCAGGAAACCGCTCATGCCGGCATCCTGGAAAGCCGGGGTAAGCTTTATCCCTTTTGGCGGCAGTAATACCAGGTCCAGACCGTCATCGGTATCCTGCAACTGCATATTCGCAGCCGTGGAAATCAGACGTGAGTAACGCAGCAGACGGATGAGCGCATCCCGCAGCGTGTCACTCGCCAGCCAGGAAAAACCAAGCCCGTGCAGCACCACGGGCTGCACCTGTTCGCCTGCCACAAAACCAAAACAGGGGTCGCCACTGGCATCAACCGCAAGCTGCCAGAGGTGTTGTACACGGTTGCCGGGGTAGCGGGTATCCGGGTTAGACAGCAGGGCCATATCCAGCTGTGCCTCGCTGAACAGGGGTTCCGGATCGCAGTCGTAGCTTGTGCGCAGGGTATATGCGATCACGGCGGCAACAGTGCCCATCATCGTATAATTACCTGCGGTCATCGTTAGCGCCCCCTGTGATCAATCGATATCCTTCCGCCTGTTGACAAAATCAACCATACGCTGGGTAGCCGTGAGGGCTTTTATTCTGACCGCTTCCGGGACATGAATTTCATTGTTGCCAGTCTTTAGTACTTCGGCCAGGTTGCGTAAATTATTCATCGCCATCCACGGACAGTGGGCGCAACTTTCACAGGTCGCGCCTTCGCCCGCTGACGGGGCCTCGAGAAAGGTTTTCTCCGGTGCAGCCTGTTTCATCTTGTAGAAGATGCCGTTGTCCGTGGCGACGATGAAGGTCTTGTTTGGCAATCGTGTGGCGGCATTGATCAGCTGTGTGGTCGAACCCACCACGTCGGCGAGTGCAATCACGGACTGCGGGGATTCGGGATGCACCAGGATCGCTGCATCCGGATGCAGCGCGGCGAGGTTCTGCAGTGCCTCGGCCTTGAAACGCTCATGCACAATGCAGCTGGCTTGCCAGAGCAGCATGTCGGCACCGGTTACCCGTTGCACGTAGCCGCCAAGGTAACGGTCGGGTGCCCACAGGATCTTCTTGCCCTGTTGCTGGAGATGGTTCACAACATCAACCGCAATGCTTGAGGTTACCACCCAGTCGGCACGTGCCTTCACCTCAGCGCAGGTGTTGGCATAGACCACCACGGTACGTTCCGGGTGTGCTTCGCAGAAAGGAATGAATTTCTCCGGGGGGCAGCCAAGATCCAGTGAACACTCGGCTTTCAGGGTCGGCATCAGGACGCGTTTTTCCGGGTTCAGGATTTTGGCGGTTTCTCCCATGAAACGCACACCGGCAACCACCAGGGTGCTGGCCGGGTGCTGGTTGCCGAAGCGTGCCATCTCGAGGGAGTCGGACACGGCGCCACCGGTTTCATCGGCGATCATTTGCAGGTCATCATCGGTGTAATAATGCGCCACCAGGACGGCGTCTTTTTCCCTGAGCAACTGCTTGATTTCAGCGATCAGGACATCGCGCTCACCGCTGTCGTATTCCGGTTGCGCGATGCTGCCGGGTAGCGGATACAGTATCCCCGGGGGCTCTGGACGGTCGGTGCTGTTGGGTGCCTCAGCCATGGCGCAGGTTACCTGGTGTTCCGAAAGTGCATTCGGAATAATCTATAACTGACTGTTTATTAATTATAATTCATGCTGTTTCTGCGGGCGTGGCAGCTGTCGTCTCTTTGCTGATGCGCCGCAGTATTGCTGTCGCCTCGGTATCTCCGCGGTCTGCCGCCAGCTGCAACCAGCGCGCCGCCTCTTCGAGGTCACGGCTTACCCCCTGTCCATGGTAGTACATCATGCCAAGGTTGGCCTGTGCGTCGACAAAACCCTGTTCTGCGGCCTTGCGGTACCACTCGGCGGCCTTGACGAGGTCCTGTTCCACGCAGGTGCCTTCATCGTACATGACGCCGAGGTTGTATTGCGCCTCGACATCCCCCAGTTCGGCCAGCGGCAACCACTCTTCAAAGGCCGCCTGGTAGTCGCCTTTCAGGTAGGACTGGTAGCCCCCTCCAAGGATGGTCCATGTCGGCATACCCGCCATCAGCAGGCAACCAAAGTCAGGAGTTTCATTAACATAGACGACATTCTAATAACTTTACCGGCAATAAGTATAGCCAATGATGGGTAGGGGCCATAAAATGAGGCTATTCACCAGGTTGAGCGATGCCTGTTAGTCGCAGTAAGCGCTGTCTGCAGAGGCACCGCTTCAACTCAGTTATATAACACTTTGATAATGGATGCCGAGTATGTACCGCGTGTCGAAATCCGTCTCCTTTTGTTATGGCCATCGACTGCTGAACTACCGTGGCAAGTGCCAGCATTTGCACGGGCACAACGCCCGCGCAGTGATCACGCTGCAGAGCGATACGCTCGATGAACGCGGCATGGTGGAGGATTTCAGTGAGCTGAAGCGACTGGTGTGGGAATGGCTGGACAGCGAAATTGACCATACCCTGTTGCTGCACAAGGATGACCCCATCCTGCCCTTGTTGCAGGACAGCGGTGAGCGGGTCAGGGTGACGCAGGAGAATCCGACGGCCGAGGTCATTGCAAAAATGATCTATGAGTATGTCGCTGCAAAAGGCTTTCCTGTGACCGATGTGACGTTGTGGGAGACCGAAACCAGTTGCGCCAGTTATAGTAATAAACGTGAAGGGTGATCAATGATGCAGCAAGCACCATGAAACGTCAGGCCGGGACAAGTGGCAGGATTTGCTTTCTTGCATGGCTGACATGCCCGGTTATCCTGCTGTGTGCTGCCAGCAATGGGCTGGCGGCAGGGGTCAGTTTCGATCATGGCTTTGTAAGCTTCGATGATGCGCCCCTCGAGGAGCCGCTGGCCTTTCCGGACTGGTTCAAGCTCAGTTTTCTGGACCTGCGTGAGGACATAGAGGAGGTTCGGGAGGCCGGCAAACAGGGGCTGATCGTTTATTTCGGGCAGAAATATTGCGCCTACTGCAAGCAGTTTCTGGAGGCGGACCTGGAGGCAGAGGACATCCAGGCCTACTTGCGCGAGCATTTCGACATCATCGGCATCGATATCCACGGCGATCGCACGGTCAATGACCTGGAGGGCAGGGAGCTGACGGAGAGTGCGCTGGCCGTCCGCGACAGGACCAACTTTACCCCGTCACTGATTTTCTACAACACCGCGGGAGAAGAGGTCTTGCGCCTGCGCGGCTATTATCCGCCGTATCGTTTTCGTGCGGCACTGGAATATGTCGCCGATGCGCACTACAAGGATGAAAACTATCGCCAATACCTGGCGCGTGCCGATGTGCCGCTGGTGTTTGAACCCGGTGATCTCATCGATGAGCCGCTGTTCATGCCGGGACCCTATATGCTGGATAGAACCATGAGGCCGGGCGAGCGGCCACTGGTGGTGTTTTTCGAGCAGGGGAACTGCCACGCCTGTGATGTGTTGCATACCGGCCCACTGCAGGACCCCGAGATCGTGTTACGGCTCGAGCAAATGGAAAATGTGCAACTGCCTTTCTGGTCGGACACCCCGGTCATCACACCGTCAGGAGAGCGCCTGACGGCCAAACAGTGGGCAGAAAGACTGGGCCTGTTCTACACGCCTACCTTGATATTTTTCGACCAGAATGGCCGTGAAATCATACGTGTCGATTCCGTTGTACAGTTCTACCGCCTGCGCAGCGTGCTGGACTATATCCTCAGTGGTGGCTACCGCGAATATCCGACATTCCAGCGCTGGCGTTCCTCGCGCAGACCGATATTGCTGAAGTAGCGCCAGCACGTCGCGCCGGCAGATGCAACAGACAGGGCTAGTCCTGCCAGCGCTTGAAGATCAGTGTGGCATTGGTGCCACCGAACCCGAAGCTGTTGGACATTATGATATTGGTCCCGGCATTGTCGATGCGCTCGCGGATGATCGGGAACCCTTCGCCGGCCGGGTCCAGATCGGTGATATTGGCCGAGGCACTGAGGAAATCTTCCTGCATCATCAGCAGCGAATAGATGGCCTCATGAACGCCCGCCGCCCCCAGTGAATGGCCGGACAGGGATTTGGTCGAGTTAATCTTCGGAATGTTGTCGCCAAACACCTTGCGTACCGCTTCCAGTTCACGCATGTCGCCGACCGGCGTGCTGGTGCCATGTGCATTGATATAGTCAACCGGTTCATCGACCGTGGACATGGCCTGTTGCATGCAGCGCACCGCGCCTTCACCCGAGGGCTGGACCATGTCATAGCCATCGGATGTCGCACCGTAACCGACCAGTTCGGCATGGATCCTTGCACCGCGTGCCAGTGCATGTTCCAGTTCTTCAAGCACCACCATGCCGCCGCCACCGGCGATGACGAAGCCATCACGGGTTGCGTCATACGGGCGTGAGGCTGTTTTCGGTGTGTCATTGTATTTCGAGGAGAGCGCACCCATGGCGTCAAACATCAGTGTCAGCGTCCAGTGCAGTTCCTCACCGCCGCCGGCAAACACGATATCCTGTTTGCCGAACTGAATTTGTTCGTAGCCATTACCAATACAGTGGGCGCTGGTGGAACAGGCAGAACTGATCGAGTAGTTGATGCCGAGAATCCTGAAGGGTGTCGCCAGGCAGGCGGAATTGGTGCTCGACATGGTGCGCGGCACCATGTAGGGGCCGACCCGTCGCAGGCCTTTTTCACGCAGGGTGTCGATGGCGAGGGAGATGTTCTCTGTGGACGAACCACCGGAGCCGGCAATCAGGCCGGTGCGTACATTGGAAATCATGTCATCCGCCAGGCCGGAATCCTCTATGGCCTCTTGCATGGCGAGGTAATTATAGGCGGCACTGCTGCCCATAAAACGGCGCAGCTTGCGGTCAATCAACGCCTCGGTATCAATATTGACTGTGCCTGCTACATGGCTGCGAAAACCCAGTTCCTTGTATTCCGGTATGTATTCGATACCGGATTTTCCTTCTCTGAGTGAACGGGTTACTTCCTGCTTGTTATTTCCAAGGCTTGAAACAATGCCAAGTCCGGTGATGACAACGCGACGCATGATGATAATCCTAAAAATTTTCGGTTGAGGTAAACAGACCTACGCGTAAACTGCTGGCGTGATAGATTTTCCGGCCGTCGACTTCCATGACACCATCGGCAATGCCCATGTTGAGCTTGCGCTGTATGACACGCTTCATGTCAATGCGGTAGGTAATTAAGGTATTTTTCGGGGTCACTTGTCCGGTGAACTTGACTTCACCGGCACCCAGTGCACGGCCCCGTCCCGGGCTGCCTGCCCAGCCAAGGTAGAATCCAACCAGTTGCCACATGGCATCCAGGCCGAGGCAGCCGGGCATCACCGGGTCACCTTCAAAATGGCAGTCGAAAAACCACAGCTCCGGATTTACATCGAGTTCGGCAATGATGTGACCCTTGCCATGAACACCACCAACATCGCTGATCTCGACTATGCGGTCACACATCAGCATCGGAGGTAACGGTAATTGAGCATTGCCCGGGCCAAACATCCTGGCATGCCCGCACTCGAGCAGTTCCTCGCGGGAATAACTGCTTTTTCTGACGTGTGGAATGTGTGGCTCAGCCTGGATCGATTGCGTCATTGTAAAAGTGAATAACCTGCATTGGTCGGATCAGGGTATTCTAATCTACTTTGAGGTGAGTCTGCACACGTCATTGCAGCTCTATCCGGGGGCAAGGGAAAGCCGTTCGGCTTAGTCCCGGAAATTGACGGTTTGCAGGGGCTGCTGCAGACCGTAGCTATCCAGCTGGCTGATAATCTTCTGTAAATCATCACGTTTCTTGCCGGTGACACGGACCTTGTCACCCTGGATACTGCTTTGAACCTTGAGCTTTGACTCCTTGATCTTTTTGACCAGTTTTCTTGCGGAATCCTGGTCAATGCCCTGTACGACATTGATCAGCATGGATGCCTTGCCGCCACTGCTGTGTACCTCGCCTTTCGACAGGGAGAGAATATCAATACCACGTTTTGCCATGCGGTTATGGAGTATGTCGAGTACCTGCCGAATCTGGAATTCGTTTTCCCCATGAATGGTAATGATGGCTTCTTTTAACTCAACGCGTGCGTCTGTACCCTTGAAGTCAAAGCGTGTGCTGACTTCCCGGTTGGTCTGGTCAACGGCGTTGCTGATTTCATGCTGGTCAACTTCAGAAACAATATCAAAGGACGGCATTTATCGGCTCCTGATTACAAATAACGGGCGCTTTGCCAAGGGCGCATCATTATATTCAAAAACAGGGCAATTGATAACTACATGGCCAGAAAGACTGGCCATAGTCTGGATACTGTCGCGGGGATGATATCGGTTCAGTCAGTCTGCCTGGAACGGCGGAACAGCGAGGCTATTGAAGACAGCATGCGCCGGAAAATACCTGGCCGTGGCAGAATGATGCTTTCAAACGTTTCTTCAGCCCGGGTATCGTTACCGGGCACCAGTAAAGCACGGGCATAGCGGTTAGTGCTTGTGGTCCTGTGATTTTCAGTGGCTGATTCGTGATCGGGTGTGGCGTCTGCCGGAGGTGTTTTTCCAGCCTGTTCCCCTGCCGCCGGGATTTCATCGGGAGAATCATATGAATCGAATGGTGCTGTGATAATGATGGTTTCATCATCGTCTGCTGCATGCCCGAATCTGAAGGCAGCAGGCCCTGCCGCTGCAAGCCTGTGCGTCTCTGCCTGCGTGGCAGCAGTAGCTGCCGTGACCGACAGCTCGGGTACAGGACCGGCAAACATACTTGGCAGATCATCTGGCTCCTGTGCGGCGCGGGATTCAACCACGGCTGTTTCATCCGGCGCAATCACATCATCACTTCTCAGTGATGCATCATTTTCGATGGTGATGCTTTCATAGACTATTTCGGCCTCTACGGACTGATTGATCATTGCGGTGATATCTTCATCCAGCAACAACGGTACATTCACCTCGGCAGCTGCCTCCTCATGTGGTGTCGGTACTGCCGGCCCGGATTCTTCAAATGCCACCTGGTTGCCACCCTGTGCCATGGCGTAAACGAGGCGGCTGTCGGCTATCGACAGCAGCTCGTCAAAGCGGGTGTCGCGACGAATCTCGGGTGCTGCAACTCCAATACTGACCGTGTATCGAACCTTGTGTTCACCCTGTTTGAGAATGCGGGCACTGATGTCCCGGTTAATCCGGTCAGCCAGGTTGTGGATACCGGTGGTGTTCATGCCCGGCAACAGCAGGGAAAAACGGGCAGTACCGACGCGAGCGGCCATGTCTTCATATCGAATACCCGCTTGCAATACCATCGCGACTGATTTGATTATTGACTCGGACAGATCCTTGCCGTGTTGTTTGAAAAGGTCACCGAAGTCATCAATCTCAACACGGAAAACAGCCAGGCTGGTTTTATGACGTACAGCATACGATAGCTGCTGGTAGCTGTGGTCCATAAAGGCGGCTTCGTTTGCCAGTCCGGTCAACGGGTCTGTCAGTGCCTGCGTCTCAAACCCGATATTTTCAGCCGCCAGTATCTGGCTTGTGGTATGTGCGCTTGCATGAGCCTGTGTGCGTGCAAGCAAGTGCACGGAATCGAACGGCTTGCCTATAAAATCGGTGGCGCCGGCCTGCGTGGCACGCTCCTTGGTTGATTCGGAATCATTGGAGCCGGTAATGATAATGACCGGGATTGCCTTGATCTCCGGGAGATGGGAGCTTCTTATGCGTTTCAGAAGACCATAGCCATCAAGGGTTGGCATGGTCAGGTCTGAAACAACCAGGGAAAATGGACCGGCATTGTTGAGCAGTTCCCATGCATTCTCGCCATCAATGGCCTCAACTGTCTCGAAG
>JBATFE010000002.1:0-9544 GCA_049664445.1 Gammaproteobacteria bacterium | reverse complement strand
ATGGGCCCGCTCCCACTACCAGATTAACCAGGCGCACCGCGGGGACCGGTTTGTGCATGAGAAGATCGCGGTTTTGGAACAGCGTATGCGTGCCGGGGGCCATACCCACCTGATCCTGGCTGGCGATCCCGAGATTACGGCACAGGTGCGCCATGCTTTACCCAACGATCTGGCGGAAAAACTGGTGGATGTGGTCCCGGCCAGTAAACGCGACCGACCGACCGAGGTAGTCATGTTGACACTCGCCAGCTACATTGAGCACGAAGAGCATGAATCCCGCACGGTCGTCGAACGTCTGATCGAGGGACTGCGCAGTCAGAACCTGGCGGTCGCGGGTTCTGCGGCGACACTGGATGCGCTGCACTGGGGTGAAGTGGATACGCTAGTCATGGCCAGCGACTATCACCCCGATCCCGGTTGGACCTGCATCGCCTGTCGAGCCATCGGCACCGAGCCGCCCGAAACATCCGTATGTCCGCAGTGTGGCAATCCAGCCGCGCGACCGATGGATGTCAGGGAGGCACTGCTGCGCCTGGCTAGCCAGCTGGAACTTCCGGTGGATGTAGTGGAACACTCCGACGTGCTGATGTCTCTGGGCGGCGTTGGCTGTCTGCTGCGCACCCACCTCGACACACAGATCAATAAATATACTGCAGCTGCGGTTGCAACTGGCTAAGGGGCGTAGACATGTTTGCGATCTACGACATTCAAGGGTGGTACTTCAGAAATACCCTGGAGCAGACCCGGAAGATCCGGAAACACCGGAAACACCGGCCAGTCATAAGGTAACGTACGATGCCACTCGTTGATATGAAAGATATGCTGCACCATGCCTACGACAACGGCTATGCGGTGGGAGCCTTCGATCTGGTCAGCCTGGACTTCCTCGAAGGTATTATAAGTGCTGCTGAGCGTTGCCGTGCGCCGGTAATCCTCTCTCTCGCGGAGTCCCATTTCGACTATTTTGATTTCGAGTTGATCATGCCTGCAGTGGAAGCCGCGGCGCAACGCGCCACAGTGCCAGTGGCGATTCATCTCGATCACGGTGCCAGCCTGGACTCGGCGGTGAGAGCAATCAATCTGGGTTGTAACGGTGTTATGGTCGATGCCTCCCACGAGCCGATAGCGGATAATATTAGCTGTACACATGCCGTGGTCGAAATGGCCCATGCATGCGGTGTACCCGTGGAGGGCGAACTGGGTTACGTGCCCGGTGTAGAGGGAGAGGACGCAGAGCGCCATCCAGGAAAAATAAGCTATACGACGGTGGCGGAAGCAAGAAGCTACATGGAACAAACCGAGGTGGATTTTCTCGCGGTTTCCATCGGCACCGTGCATGGGCATATGAAAGACAAACCGGAGCTGGATTTTCAGCGTCTGAAACAGATCAATGAATCACTGGGTATCCCGCTGGTAATCCATGGCGGTACCGGTCTTTCCGACGATCAGTTCCGTCAACTGATCGCCAATGGCGTCGCCAAGATCAATTACTACACGGCACTGTCGGATGCAGCCGCAAAAAAGATCAATGAAAATACCAAGACAGGTACTTCCAGTGGTTTTACCGGATTGGTGAAGAATATCCGTACGGTTGTTGCCACTGAGACCGAACACTGCATGCGCCTGTGGGGAGCCGCAGGCCGTGCCGACGAGGTACTGTCGTGCTGCCGGTCATGGATGCCTGTGGAGCATCTGATTATCTACAACGTCAAGGGAATCGACAAGCCTGGTGCAGAGACAATGATAGCCGAAGGCCGCCGGGTACTCTCCGCCATTCCGGGTGTGCGCGAAGTGTTTACCGGTGAAGCCGTGCAGGGTAATGCAAAGTACCGCTACACCTGGCTGGTGCGCTTCTGCCATCCGGCGGTTATCGATAGCTATCGCGATCATCCCGACCACGTGACTTTTGCCAACAAGCTAATCCGTCCTGTGGCCGGCGAACGCACAAGCATCGATTACCAAATGCTCAATCCTGTCGTCCGGGGATCGAGCGACGTTGAACATTCAATCAGTAAAGGAGTCATACCATGAAATGTCCCGTCTCTGAAGCGAATCTGGTGATGAGAAAACACCTGGCCGACAAGCCAACCCATGCAGAGTAGCAATGGCATTACCCGATGGATCAGTAGTGGACGACTGAAAACGCGCTTGTAAAAATCCACATCAGACATAGAGATACAGTATGACCAACACCCCCGCCACCTTTACTCAAAAATCGCCTGGCCATAAGCCACGCCCACTGGTTGACTTGCTGTTCAGCATTCTTATTCCCTCCTTAATCCTGGTGAAGTTCAGTGGAGATGACAACCTTGGAGCAGGTACTGCGCTAATTGTGGCACTGGCATTTCCTCTGGGCTGGGGCCTTTACGAACTTCTGAAGAACAGGAAATTCAATTTTATTGCACTACTAGGGTTAATCAGCGTGTTGCTCACCGGCGGCATCGGTCTGCTGCAACTCGACCCGCAGTGGCTGGCAGTCAAGGAAGCCGCTATCCCCGGACTGATCGGCATAGCGGTGCTGGTCTCCACGCGCACTCGTTATCCGCTGATCAAAACCCTGCTCTATAGCCCTGCGGTTATGGATGTCGGCAAGATCAAGCAAAAACTCGAGAATCTCGGAAATACCGCAGCATTTGAAGGCCGTCTGTTGAACGCCACGTATTTGCTGGGCAGCACCTTTTTCTTTTCGGCTGTGATGAACTACATCCTGGCCAAGTGGATTGTCATCAGCCCGGCGGGTAGCACCGCATTCAACGAAGAACTCGGGCGGCTGACCCTGCTCAGCTACCCAGTGATCGCCATCCCCTCCATGTTCATGATGCTGGCAATCTTTTATTACCTATGGCGCACAATTCATGGCATGACCGGGTTCACGCTGGAAGAGATATTGGTCTCACATCGCCCGCAGAATGAGCACAATAATGTATCAAGCTGAACAGAAGCCGCACCCAGACATGGATAAACGCGTCTGACTCGCGCGCGCGGGCAGGGTAGGAATGGAGCCGGCCCTGGCAAATCACGCATGTCTTGAACAACGCCCTTCAGTTCGGGCAAGGAGAATAATGTCAGGTCTTCACTCATTTGTTCATCCCAGTGGCTTCCTGAACCCATTTGTAGAACTTCATCTTAGGCATTGGTGAACCCATCCATGACTGGTCGGGCTCAGGATCCTGGATGACTTCTTCGACTGGCTTGAGTCGCGGCATTGGCTTCGAACTGATATCTCCTTTGCCCGTTACCCATTGAATCTGTCGAGCCTTCTGTATGGCGAGGATAATGAGATTGGTCATCTGGCAATCACCAAGGCAGTAGTCCATCACTTTCTTACAATTACCTGCACGCCATTCCTTCGGTGCGTCCGCGCCGTTCATGAGCTTTTCTTGCGGGATACCCATGGCTTGTGCCACCTTCGCAAGGCCAACTGGGAAGCCAGCCAGGTTGAAAAACTGAAACATGGGATCGTAACTCTTCAGGGCGACTCGAGCGGCAAGGGCCATGTCACCAGCCTGATGACCGAGCCATTTCAAATCGAAGCTCAAGCCATTCCACGCGCAGACCATGAACTCCTCTTGCTGCACCTCATCGAGATACTTCAGGAACTCATGCGCCCGTTGCTGCGTCAAGCCCATCGCCGGACGACCTTCCTCATCCTCGGAATACCAAACCCGTTCATCCCCGTTATAAATGGCCGTTGCCGCTACCGAAATATTAAACGGCGCATACTTGTCCATATCTTCGTACTTGCCCAACTCGAACACATCCGAGATCTCTATATCAAAACTCAGTAATTTCATGCCTTACCCTGGCCTATCGATGTTTGGGGCGACGCTTTTTCATCTACTAATTTCTTCTGACGAAGAAGTCGATGAACATTCAACTTCCAATATCTAATATCCAGTCAAGTCCGGATTGCAGCAGATGATATCATTCAGCCAGCATACAATTCCGCATCACTATTAACCGATACGAATATCGATGCGAGTTGTCATCGCAGCCACTATGGCTCAAACTGGATGGTTTGCATGGGTCAATCCATTTTGACGTTTCATAACTGACTGTTAACCATGACATACACCAGGATAAGCCCTTGAATCACCGTCCAAGGAAAAGGTTCGGCCAGGACCGCTCCCCGGCGCTGATTCCACACGTTACTCAGTAAGTTATACATCTGCGTAACATGATTGCTGCCACTTTTGTCGACAGTTGCTAGATGCCACCACTGGCTCTATTCAAGGTCTGGAATGCTCTCGGGACCTGCCAATCCCTGGTATTCTGTCTACTTCCTGAATGCCGAACTTGCCGTTCACGTCAGGCAATCTGTATTCACACTTCCGGCCATTGGACGTTCAGATATATGGGCGTAATGCCCGAATGAGGGCACCATTTGTGGTTGCAGATGTTTTGTAGCCCGTCAGTTCTACAAGCTCTTCATTGGTGAAACCTATACCGGCAATAATTCCCAGTAACTCGTCAGTCTGTAACGTCCCCTGAACACAGTCAGCCCATGATCCTGCATCAGATACCGGGTTGCAGCAGTCTTCCAGTTCACGAACCATGTCAGCAATCTGCAGGCGACCACCGGGTTTCAGGACGCGATACAATTCCTGAAACACCTGATCCTTATTTTCAGAAAGATTAATTGCTCCGTTAGAGATAACAACATCAACTGTTTTATCTGCAATAGGCAAACTAGCAATATCTGCCTCATGGAATACAATATTGTCCAGCTCGGCATGTAGGGCATTATTTCGAGCCTTGTTAATCATCGCCGTAGTACAATCAACACCGATAACCTTACCTGTGTTACCTACAAGTAAAGCAGCTACACAGGCATCTGCACCTGCGCCACAGCCAACATCAAGAACGGTCTCTCCTGAACGAATCTCACCCAGTGTGAATGGGTTACCTACAGCTGCTGCTGATTCCCACACCACATATGGCAGCCGATCCAACCAGGCGTCTAAATAACCCAACCGGCGCGCATTCGTTTTTCCCTTACTCCAGCCAAAATCTGAATCCGGTTTCTCTGCCAGTTTTGTATACAGGGTTATCAGTTCCACTTGTATATTTTTTTCACCACAGAAACTCATAGGCTAAACCTTGTTATTTTCGGGTTTAGTGAATATGGCTCCGTAGTGATATGGCCCCACATCAACAATTCTCTCAAATATAAATCCTGCTGGCTCTACTACTGCCTGGACATCCCCGGGTTCCATACGCAAGTCCGTTTCGGGGCCACGCGGCTGATCGAGAATGGTAGTTTCTTCCCTTGGACGGCGATACCAGTTGATGATTGCAAATCGCCCGCCTTTCTTCAGTACATCATAAACCGCCTTCGACAATGTGATCTTGTCGGGCACGCCATGGAATGTGTTCGCGATAAAGACAAAGTCTACGGGTTCGCTGATCTGCACTGGTAGCTCTCGTGCGTCTCCAAGAATAGAGTGAAAGTTAGGATTCTGTGCACAAACTATTTCAGCTTGACTAAGCAGTTCCGGGTCCAAATCCAGTGCCCATGTCTTGCCAGTCTGGACCAGTTCACACATTGGCCGGGTAAAGTGACCGTCGCCACAGCACAGGTCGACAACCAGCATATCTGGCCCGATGCCAACTGCACGTAGTACTGCTTCCGGATCGGGCCACAGGGCATGCCACCAGTCTTTGTCCGGCATAATTGTCGCTGGGAAAAGTTTGTCTTTGTCCATCACAGGATGATGTTGGCAGTCTACTCGAATATCAATAGCTAAAGGTCCGAGCGCAGTACTACCAGGAAGTAGCCGCTGAGACGTTCATCATGCCATCCAATCCTCGACCGTCTTGCGATCGGGCACGCCACCAGCGTGCACCACGGTGCCGTCGATTACGACACCGGGTGTGGACATAACACCGTAGCCCATGATGGTGCCAATATCTTCGACCTTTTCCAATTCGACTTCGACACCATGGCTCCTGGCCGTCTCTTCGATCAATGCAAGCGTGCGCTTGCAGTTGGCACAGCCGCTGCCGAGCACCTTGATATTCTTCATAGTGAAACTCCTCAATTTAATAAATGGCAAATCATCAGCAACAGGACTGCCCACCGGGCGTTGGGGTACAGCAGGTGGTTTCGTTCACTTTAATGTCCAGCGATGAACTCTTCGGTACTTCCTGCCTCTCTGCGGCGCTGGCCCGTTCATCAAAGGCGGCATCAAGTTTTTGCGCCGCCTCGTCGCGGAGGTGACGGGCGATCTCGATGACAGCATCGATTTGATGCTGGGGCACACCGGCCTTGCGCAGACGGTCGGGCTGGCACTGCCCCATATCAGGATGTTTGGCGGCAATGCCGGCAGTGAGCGAAACCATGGCGACGATGGAGGAATGCAGTTGCGGTTGATCGGTCATAATTATTTCCTTGCTTATCGTGGAAGCGACCGGACAAAGTCGCGTGCCTTGTCGCCACGCAGGTATTCGGCGAGACCCGTCAATCCATCCTGCAGGTATTTCGCCTCATAGCCCTGGGTCTTCAAGCAGGTCATCGCAATAATTGCCCTGTCCTTGTGTGGACAGGCGGTCACAATAACCTTGCTCTTGTCGATCTCATTAAGGCGCTGCGGCAATTCCGGCAGGGGAATACTCCTGGCAACGCCCATATGCCATGCTTCGTATTCCTCCTTGAAACGAATATCGATCAACTGCGGCTTGCCCTCGGCGAGCATTTTGACGAGGGCTTCACTGTCGGTCTTCATCGCCTTGCGGGCGGCATAGTCGTAACCCGATAGATAGTCGGAAAGACTTTGGTCCGCGGCTTGAACCTGGATGCTGCTCAGAAGTGCCAGCAGCATCATTGTCAAAAACGGTTGTTTCATAGCCTGTCTCCTTGTGCAGTCAGAGAGAAATCAGGTTGAATCCCCAACCTACCAGGGTAAAGGCGACGGCGAGCACTCCGGCATACAGGGCCAGCGCGGGCCAGCGAATCACCTTGCGCAGGATGATCATTTCCGGCAGCGATAGCGCAGCGATACTCATCATGAAGGCCAGTGTGGTGCCGATAGCGACGCCCTTGCCAAGCATCGCCTCGGCCACCGGGATCACGCCGGTGGCGTTGGAATACAGCGGCACACCGAGCAATACCGCACCGGGTACGGCCAGCCAGTTGTCCTGACCACCCAGATATTCGGTGACCCATTCCTCGGGCACATAGCCATGGAACAATGCGCCCACGGCGATCCCGGCGATAACCCATTTCCACAGACGACCGACAATTTCCTTTACTTCACCCCAGGCATAGCGGTGGCGGCCGGCCAGCGAGGCATCAGCCTGCAGCAGTGCGGCCTCACCCACCTGGATCTTCCAGACGTATTCTTCCACCCAGCGCTCGGGCCGGAAACGCTCCATGATGATCCCGCCGACATAAGCCACGGTCAGCCCGGCGGCGACGTACATCAGCGTCAGTTCCCAACCAAGGATGCCGAGCAGGATCACCACCGCCACTTCGTTGATCATGGGACTGGCAATCAGGAATGAAAAAGTCACGCCGAGCGGGATACCCGCCTCGACAAAACCGATGAACAGTGGCACCGAGGAACAGGAACAGAACGGGGTGACCGCACCCAGCGTGACCGCCGAGCCCCGCGCGAGCCACTGCGGTTTGCCACGCACATAGTCACGCACCTTCTCCGGCGACAACAGGGCGCGGAACAGCCCCATCACATAAATGATGGCCACCAGCATGACAAATATCTTCGCCGTGTCCATGACGAAGAAATGCACTGCGGCACCACTGTGGCTGGCCGGATCCATTCCCAGCCACAGGTAAACAAGGCGATTGGCCAGTGCCTCGAACACCGTCCGCTTCAGTGTTCGCTGTGCAGGGGAAGGTCAGCCGGGCAACATTCTTCATACGTCGGTACGCCCGCACGGCGCTCATACCAGCCACGCGTACGGTTGACCACACGCACGGCAAACAGCATCACCGGCACCTCGATGAGTACGCCAACGACTGTTGCGGATGCCGCGCCGGACTCGAAGCCGAACAGTACAATGGCGGTGGCCACTGCCAGCTCGAAGAAATTGCTGGCCCCGATCAATGCCGATGGCCCGGCCACACAATGAGGAGAACGTACCCAACGGTTGAGCGAGTAGGCGAGGCCCGAATTGAAGAACACCTGGATCAGGATAGGCACAGCAAGCAGGAGGATAATCACCGGTTGCGCGATAATCTGCTCGCCCTGGAAGCCGAACAGCAGCACCAGCGTGGCCAGCAGGATCAGGCCCGCGATGTAGCTGTCGATCTGCTCCGCCGGCAACCAGTCGGCAAACAGGCCACGGATGAACAGCCACGCCAACAGCGCCATGGAAAAGGGTTTGACCGCCCAGTTGACGAACAGGGTCACACCCACACCACGCCAGTACTTTGTTACCCCCTTCAGCGCCCGCAAATCGATCTTGAGCAGCATGGGGATAATCATGAGCCAGATCATCACCGCCACCGGCAGATTGATCCTGGCCACCTCCAATCGGCCTACGAACCGAAAAACACCCGGGTACAGTTGACCCAGCCCGATACCGACAGCGATGCACAGGAACACCCACACGCTCAGGTAGCGCTCGAAATTCCCCATTGGGCTGCCAGTCGCCTGCTTGTCGGTTACTTCACATTGCGCGCTCATCCGTCATCTCCGCGATCGAGTTACTCAACATTGTTCAGCCAGTTTTGTGCACTGATCTGTACCGGGTCCCGGGGACTGCTGTGCACACGTTGGCAAACGCCTCAAACACGGGCCGCTTGCTTGCCGGTCTCGGCCTGTGGCTCGACGGCAGGCAGTTTGAAGGACAGCACCGCCGCTGCCAGTACGAACGCCGCCGACCACCACAGGCAACCGGTCAGCCCCTGGGTCTGGTAAACCAGGCCCGAGAGAATGGTTCCGGTCAGGCGACCGCCGGCATTGGCCATATAATAGAAGCCCACGTTCATGGACACCTTGTCGAAGTCCGAGTAGGCCAGGATCAGGTAGGAGTGCACCGCTGAGTTGATGGCGAACACCACTCCGAACAGCACCAGCCCGGTAACCAGCACCAGTGTCGGGTCCAGCCCGGACTGCAGCGCCAGTGCCATCGCGGCCGGGAAGACTGCCAGGATAAAGGCCCACAGCCGCGCCGTCCCGCCACCGGGCCCCTGCCCGTGGTGACTGCGGCGAATCAGCCGGGGTGCACTGGCCTGGACCATGCCGTAACCGATCACCCACAGGGCGATGAAACCGCCGACCCGGGTGAAGCTCCAGCCGAGCACCGAGTAGAGAAACACCGGCAGCCCGACCACGAACCACACATCCCGCGAGCCGAACAGGAAAAAGCGTGCCGCCGACAGCCAGTTGATCGCCGGTGTATTGGAGAACACCTGGGTAAACTTCGGCTTGGACTTCATCTTGCCGAAGCCCCTGGGCAGCAATACGGCGGTGATGACCAGGACCAGCAACAACATACCCGCCAGTAGCGCCAGGGCACCGCGGAAACCAATCCATTCGAGTAGTGCCGCCCCGACAAAAAAGCCCGCCCCCTTGAGGGC
>JBATFE010000001.1:0-1761 GCA_049664445.1 Gammaproteobacteria bacterium | reverse complement strand
TGATTGCCCCACATGATCGTGTAGTTCGGCCGCAATATTGCGACGTTCCCTTTCCTCGGTAAGCGTCAAGTCAGAGGCCAGTCTTTTCAGCCTTTGCTGGTTTTCCCGAAGTCTATTTTCCTGCTGTTTGCGTTCACTGACCTCGTTCCGCAATGCTTGCGTGCGTCGCTTTACCTTTTTACGCAGCAACCAGTTCCAGACAAAGAACAGCAGCAGGACACCCAGGGCTACTGCAACAACCACCAGTATTCGCTGTAGCATAACCTCCCGGCTAACACCCCTGGTTACATAACGTAAAGCAACATAGCGAGCGCGAATCGCATTTTTTTCCTCTTCGCTGATGCTCGCCATCGCTTTGCTGATGATCGCCGTCAGTTCCGGCCAGTCCTTGCGAATACCCATGGCAAGAACATGATCACCGAATGGACTTGGTGCGACGACCCGCAGATCAGAAAAACCCCGATTTTGGATAATATGACCGGCCACAGTCAGATTGCCGACATAGGCATCAGCCCGGCGTGTCGCCACCGCCTGGAGAGCCTGCTCATCCGTGTCGAAGAGTGCAAGCCTGATATCGGGATAGTTCCCGGCCAGCTGTTCCTGCACCTTGAAGGCCCTCGGGACAGCGAGTGTCTTTCCGCTCAAGCCACTGATATCCCAGATAAGGTCATCCTGCAACCTGCCGATGATGACATTTGGTGATGAAATATAGTTCTCTGAGAAGGAGAGATACGTTTCGCGTTCCGCTGTCTTCACGATAAGTGGGATCAGATCGGGCCCATTGTGCTGTCGCATGCTTTCGAGCAACCTTGCAAAAGACCGGATTTCCGTTTCATAACTGAACTGGAGACCGGTACGTTCGCCAATCAACTTGAGATACTCAATGGCAATTCCCTGCGGCGGTTGGTTGAGCCTGGCGATCAGATACGGGGGCCAATCAGTCATCCAAACCCGGACCGTGGGGTTTCTAACGATCCATGCCTCCTCTTCCGGAGTAAGAACAACAGCGTTCTCTCGTATCGAATCTTGACCCAGCCACCGGGAAAGTATCCTGTTACTGTCCTGCTCAGGAATCAGATCGATCGCTTTGTTGAATATGACGGCTAATTGTGAGTAATCACTTCTTATCATCAATCGCAAGTCAACGTTCTGGGACGTGGTACCGGAAACCCGGATATTACTGTAGTTGTTATCCTTTATGAGCCGAGTCAAAACCGGCTGAACGTCGACCACAGCAAAGACCTTGTTCTCAGCCAGCATCTGTAACCCGGCATTAGTATTATCCACTTCAACAAAGTCAATACCGGGTTTGTTTCCGGCAAGTACCTGATAGGCACTGTAACCACGACCAACTGCCACTCGTTTCCCGACCAGAAAGGATTCATCCGGCAAATATGGCTTGTCGTCGGTAGTGGCGATGGCGACGGGGAAAGTTACATAGGGCTTGGAAAATATGGCATACCGCTTTTTTTCATCCGTCATGGATGTCGCAAGCATAAAGTCATACTCACGATCTTTAATGGCCTGTGAAACCTCATTAAACGACTTCTTGATGTCGCAATTGACCGTGATTCCCAGGTGTTTCGAAATAAGCTTCCAGTAATCGACGGCGATGCCTACCAGTTTTTCATCCTGATCGTACATATTGATTGGCGACCAGTTAGGCGCCATAACGCACGTGAGGTCACGGCTGGCCAGAAAAGCGCGATCATCGGCGTTGATCACCGGTTGCTTCGCAAGCTGAACATCAACCTCCCCCAC